>JBEKDV010000067.1:0-26131 GCA_050014175.1 Candidatus Solibacter sp.
TGTGGTCCTATGCATGTTAATCCAAGCAGGCTAGGTATTGCCAGCATTCACACGTGAAGATCTTAGAACATGTAAAGGTTGTGCGCAAGCAGCGTTTTGGCAGCGTTTTGGCCCAGGGCAAATCCCCCGAGCGGTAGCAATTGGTTCCACGTCTGCCCAAATTCCTGTGCGCGTTCCGCGCAGCGGCAAGCGGCGGTTCCGCTCGACGTGGCGGTCGTCGTGGTGGGCGTCGCAAAGCCGCGTCAGGACATGTCGATGCGTACGGCGTCGGCCGGCCAGCGCAGTCGTAAGCATTTGAAAGAATACTGCTTCTGCCGACTGCTGCCGGTTAGGAACGAGAAACGCGCTTGGGGCCGTCGATCGATTCCACCCGGCCTTGCCGGCGCCGTGGACTTACGGACCCTGGATCGTCATCGAAATCACGTCTCTGGGGAGGGTTCCGCAGTGCCGATGGGGGCGGGACGTTCCAGGAGTATGTCGGCGAGGGTCAGGTATGCGAAGAGGAGGGGAATGGCGGCGAGGCCGGGGGCCAGCATCCAGGTGTGGGCAATCAGGGTGTGATACTGCCGCGCTTCGGCCAACATGTTGCCCCAACTGGGTACCGGTTCGCCGACGCCGAGGCCCAGGAAGGAGAGCGTCACTTCCGCCAGGATGTAGCGCGGAATGAGCACCGTTGCCTGCGTCAGGACCACGCTCCAGGTGAGCGGCAGGATATGGCGGCGCATGAGGTACGGTCCGTTGGCGCCGAAGCCGCGGGCGGCCAGCACGAAGCCTTGTTCACGGGCGCTGAGGACGACGCCGCGGACGATGCGCGCCGGCCGCACCCAGCCGACGGCGCCAATGATGGCCACCAACAGGAAGAATGCCTGGGCGGTGGAAATGTGCAGCGGCAGGAAGGCGCGCACGGCGAGCAGCAGATAGAGCCAGGGAAGCGCCAGGAAGAGTTCCCCACCGCGCATCAGTAGGCGGTCCACCCAGCCGCCGTAATAGCCGGCCAGAGTGCCCCAGAGGAGTCCCAGGGAGAGCGAGAGGAAGGCGGCGGTCAGGCCGGTGAGCAGCGAAACCTGGCCGCCATACAGGACGCGCGAGAAGACGTCGCGGCCAAAGCCATCGCTGCCCCAAATGAAGAGGACGCCGGGCGCGCCGACGCCGAAGAGGCGGCCGCGGACAAGGAAATGAATGGGATAGAGGCGCCCGCGGTCTTCGCGGAAGTCGCCGCCGGGTGTGTCCTGGGTGATGGCGTAGACGAAGGGGCGCGCGTGGAAGCGGCCCGCGGCATCGGTGAAATGGAAACGGGTGGGCGGGGCGAAGGGGTAGTCGCGGTGCTGTTCGGCGTAATCGTACGGGGCCAGGAAGGCGGCGAAGAGCACGGCGGCGTGCAGGGCGGCGAGGAACGCGAGAGTGAGGCGGAGTTTCACGTGGTGGGAGGCCTCATGGGGTGCGAATTCTGGGGTCGGCGCGGTAGAGGAGGAGGTCGGCGACGAGGTTGCCGGCGATCAGCAGCGTGGTCGAACTCATCACCACACCGAGTACCAGGGCAAAATCGCGGGCCATGATGGCCTCCAGGAAGAGTGGTCCCAGGCCGGGCCAACCAACCAGCACTTCGACCAGCAGGGAGGCGCTCAGCAAGCTGCCGAGGGAGAAGCCGAACAGGCTGATCAGGGGATTGAGGGCGGCGGGGAGGAGGTGGCGGAAGAACAGGCGGCGGCGGGGGATGCCTTGGGCGCGGGCGGCCAGGGCGAAGGGCGAATCCATGGCGTCGGCGACGGCCGAACGGACGTGGCGAACGAGCACCGGCGCCATGCCCAGGACGAGTACCAATACGGGGATGGCCAGATGGCGCATAGTGTCGCGGAATCGCTGTGCCGCGGGCAGCGATTCGGCCCCCGGAGCATGCATGCCGCCAGCCGGGAACCAGGCGGTTTCGACGGCGATTACGAGAAAGATAATAGTGAATAGCAGCTCCGGGATAGAAAGTATAGTCGAAAGTATTACTTTAAGGATGGAATCGCGCCACGTGCCGCGTCTGGCGGCGCTCCAGATGCCCAGCGGAATGGCCATGAGCCAGGCGAGCAAGGTGGCGGTAGCGGTGAGCAGCAGAGTGCCGGGAATGCGCTGCCCGAGCAGAGGTCCGACGGCGCTGTTGTAGGCCAGGGAGTAGCCGAATTCGCCGCGCGCCACGGAACGCAGCCAGGCGGCGTAGCGCACCGGCAGCGGGCGGTCCAGACCGTGCCGCGCGCGCAGCGCATTCACCGTCCCGGCATTGACGCCAGGTTCGAGGCGCATTTCGGAGAAGAAATCGCCGGGCGCGAGATCGGCGAAGAGGAAGGAGAGGATGGAGACTCCCGCCAGCAGCAGGAGGCTGTGGAGCAGGCGCCGCGCGGCGTACTTCATAAGACGGCCCCGGGGCGGGACGGATTGGAAAAGAGTCCGAGCTTCGCTCGGATTGGCAGGCTGAAGCCTGCCCCACCAAATAAGACGGCTCCGGGGGGGGACGGATTGTGGGGCGGACCGCCGCTGCTGGACGCGGAGGGGTGGAGGAAGAGGAGTCCGAGCTTTGCTCGGATTGGCAGGCTGAAGCCTGCAGCACCAAGCAGGTGCGGGGAGCCTTGCAGGATTGGGGGGAGTCGCGTCATGCGCCGCCGCCTTCGAGTGCCAGGGTGGCGGCGATCAGTTGGCGCGTCTGGGGATGCCGGGGCTGGCTCATCAGGGTGGCGGTGGGCGCGTACTCGACGATCACGCCGTGCTCCATGACGGCGATCTCGTGGGCCAGGCCCGCTACCAGCGTGAGGTCGTGGGAAATCAGGATGTAGGCGATTCCGAGGCGTTGCTGGAGACTGCGCAGAAGGCCGGCGATCTGGGCCGCCAGGGAGGCGTCGAGTCCGTTAAAGCTCTCGTCCAGGATGAGCAGTTTGGGCTCGGCCACCAGGGCGCGCGCGATGGCCAGGCGCTGGCGCTCTCCGCCGCTGAATTGGTGGGCGCGCTTGCCGAGAGCGGCACGGGCGATGCCGGTCAGCTCCAGGGCGGAGGCGGCGCGCCGGCGGCGCACGGCTGCCGTGCCGCGGTGCTGAATCAGGAGCGGCTCTTCGACAATTTCGGCGGCGGTGAATCGCGGGTTGAGGCTGGCGGCGGGCTGCTGGAAGATGAGCTGGATATCGAGCCGGCGCGCGGGCGAGAGGGGACGGCCTTCGAAGAGGATCTCCCCGGCGGTGGGGGTTTCGAATTGCGTCAGGCAACGGGCCAGCGTGCTCTTGCCGGAGCCGGAGGCGCCGATCATGGCCAACGTACGGGCCCGGTCCAGGGTGAAGCCGACTCCCGCGAGGGCGGCGGTGGCGGGCCGCGGAGAGCCAAACCAGCGGCGCCGGAAATAGGTCTTGGAGAGATCGCGGACGCGCAGCAGCGGCTCACCGGGCATGAATTTCTCCATTTACCAGGGCGCCATCGCGCAGCACCAGAAGCCGGTCGGCGGTGGCGGCTAGGATACCGGCGTGGTGGCCGATCAGCAGAAAAGAGGTGCCGCCTTGGTCGCGCAGGCGGCGGAAGAGGGCGGCCAGTTCCACCACGCGAGGGGCATCCTGGGAAGTAAACGGTTCGTCGGCGACGATCAGGGCGGGCCGGCAGGCGAGGGCTTGGGCGATGGTCACGCGCTGCCGTTCGCCGCCGGAGAGTTCGTGAGGATAGGCGGCCAGGATGCGGGCGGGCGAGGGGATGCCGGCGAGCGTCAGGAGGCCGGCCGGGCTGCCCTCGGCGTGGTGCGCGCGCAGGATTTCGGCGATCTGTTGGCGGATGGGCAGCACCGGGTTGAGAGAGAGCAGCGGATCCTGGAAGATCATGGCGATCCCGGCGCCGCGGACCGATTCGAGCGCGTGTTCGTCCAGGGCGAGCAGGTCGCGTCCGCGCAGCAGCACTTGCCCGCCGACGCGGTATTGGGCGGGAGGCAGCAGTTTGAGAAGAGCCAGAGCGAGGGTGGTTTTGCCGCAACCGGAGTCGCCGGAGAGGCCGGCGATGGTTGCGGTGGGGATGTCGAAGGAAACTCCGCGCAAAATCTCCCGGTGGGGGAGCAGATGGACGGATAGGTCGCGGACTTCGAGCAGCGGCTCGGACGGCATTCGTCCTATTCTATGGCTTCCGCCGGGCCAAAGAAGACAGGTCCCTAATTCGGCTAAGGCGAAGACGCGGGTGCGCGAAGAATGCCCCCATGAATGGGGTCATGGCAGCCTGAAAGGCTACGCTACAACTGCGAACCGAGGTTGACCCATTCGGCGTCGGGCGGGAGATCGACACTTTCGCCAGGGATGCGCGGCACCAGGTGCACGTAGGCATGGAAGTCGAGGTCGTCGTCCACTCCCGCATCGACAAAGCCGGCATCGAACCCTTCGACGTTGATGGCTGCGGTGATGCGGCGGCAGAGTTCGGAAATGGCGTCCCAGATCATGTGCTGCTCCTGGACGTCGAGTTCGTAGAAGGCGGCGACGTGACGGCGAGGAGCGACCACCAGGTGGCAGGAGGCGAATGGGCTGGGATGCGGCACGGCAGACACAAACTCCGTGAACACCCAGGCGTCTTCGGGGGAAACAGAACAATATGGACAGGTCGGCAAACCAATACTATAGCCTACGGCTGGCCGGTAATCGATAGTACTTGAGTTAGCCAGGTCTCAGGGGAAGAGTGTATGGCGCGCCCCAGGTAGGCGGCGCGCAGGGCGCGCAGGTCGGGGAGTTTGCGCGCCGCCGTGGCGTAGCGCTGGAAGCGCGGCTGCTGCTCCAGGGACGCGTCCGGCAGGTAGATGGGCTCGCGGCGGAAATTCACCAGGGCGAGTCCGCGGGTGAGGCGGGCGACGGCGGGCTCGATGGGCGGATCGGCGCGGAAGAAGTAGGTGGCGCGGCCCGTTCCGGTGGTGGCTTCCCAGCCGGCCATGTTGCGGGCGAGCGGGAAGAAGTACCAGAAGAAGAGCGGGGCCTCCGGCTCCGTCTCCGGCCGGGGTGCTGCCTCTTCGTCCGCGCTGTCCGGCGCCTCACCCGACCCCCAGGTGAATTTGAAGCCGGCGAAGAGCGGGCCGGTGGATTGGCGGGCGAGGGGTTCGAAATAGGGTGCGAGAGACTCATCCACGGTGCGGGCCTGGAGGGCATCGGGGAGTTTGGGGTGGATGGCGGCCAGCGCCGGAATGGGGCAACTGCGGCCTTCGGGCATGGCCTGCTGCAATTGCCGCAGGGCGTCGGCGTTGAGAAACGGGAAGAGATCGTGCAGCGCCGCGGCGGCCTTGGTGTGCAGGGCGTCGATGGCCTGGCGCAGGTTGCCAAACGCCTCATCGGTCTTCTTGCCGAGTTTGGAAAGCACCAGGCGCTCGCCCGCCGATTGCAGCACGATGGCGTAGGCCGTCTGGTCGAAGGCGCAGGAATCGATTTCCGCCAGCCGCCATTGGATGGGCGTGCCGGCCAGGGGGAGCACGGCGAGGTTGCTCTTGAAGATGCGGATCTCGGCGGGCGCGCCGTTGGCGGCGCCCTGGTAGCGGGCGATTTCTTCGAGATCCTCCAGCAGGAGGCACTGCACGGTGCGGTCGCGCCAGGCGGCCAGGAGTTCCTCGCTCATGCGGCCGAAGGCGGCGCCGAACTGCTTGAGCACCACGGTGCGGCCGGTGTAGAGGGCCAGTTGGAAATCCCATTCGGCGGGGGCGGCGCGGTCGGCATCGCCGAGGTCGAAGGCGAGGGGCGTGCCGCCGGCGGGCGTGACGATGCAGGCGCCGGCCTCGAAAGAGAGCTGGCACGGCCCCTGGTCGATAGTGCCGCCGGAGGCGTCCGTGTACAGGTACTTTCCGGAGTAGGCGGGCATGGCGCGTCAGGCCATCTTATTGCCGCACTCGGGACAGAACTTGGTGCCGGCTTCGGCCACGGTGCCGCAGCGGCTGCACTCGTTTTTGGGGCGCAGCGCCTTGCCGCACTCGGGGCAGAACTTGGCGCCCTGGGTGCGCGCTCCGCAACTGGGGCAGAGGGCGGCGCCTTCGGCGGTGAGGTTCATGCCCTTGGTGAGGTCCTGCTCCTGGACCTTCTGCTTCATCTGCTCGACGGTGGCTTGCGACTGGGCGCTGGCCAGCTCGGTTTCGATATCGGGCGCGCAGTCGTAGCAGAGCATGCGTTTGGCATTCCAGCAGGTGGCGTTGCAGACCCAGTGGGTGCACTTGGGGCACTGTTTGAAATTGGGCTTGGCCTCCTCGATGGCGGCGCGAAAGGCGCTATCGTGGGCCGTGCCCTGAACGGCGCGCTCCATCTCGTAGGTGGACCCGCCGACGTTGCCCAGGATGCCGCCGAAAATACTGCCGACGGTGCGCAGGGCGCTGCCCGCCATGCCGACCACCGATGCCTTGAATTCGGACATGAATCCGTTGCCGCAGCGGTCGCAGAAGAACTCGAACTGATAGCCCTTATCGGTGGAGTGGTCGCTGTGATTTCTGGTGAATTGAATGAGGCTCATGATTACGCGTCCCTGTGAAGAATCATACAGTAGATTGGCGAGGCGCGCCATGGGAAGAATGCCGCCAGGAATGGCGTCATGGCAGCCTAAAAGGCTACGCTACGGGGGGATGGAATGTGCTACAGATTGAGCATGCGATACAGCTTGCGTTCGCTCGGTAACCATCCGGGGTTCGCGGCGGTCGCGATCGCATCGCTAGGGCTCGGCATCGGTGTCAATACGGCGATCTTCAGCCTGGTGGATCAGCTCCTGCTGTGGTCGATTCCGGCGCGCGATCCCGGCCGTCTGGTGAGCGTGGAAGGCGGACGCTCGCGCAGTTACCCGTTCTTCCGCGAATACCAGTCGCGCAACCAGGTGTTCTCGGCCCTGTTGGCGAGCAGCAATCACCTGGCTGCTGGCCTGCGGCCCGAGGGAGCGCCGGCGGTGGAAGTGGGACACGTTCATTACGTGAGCGGCGAGTACTTCCAGGGGCTGGGCATCGGGGCCGCGGCGGGGCGCGTCATCGCGCCTGCCGACGACACAAAACCGGGCGGCTCGCCGGTGGCGATTCTCTCCTACGCCTACTGGCAGCGGCGCTTTGCGGGCGACGTGAACGTGCTGGGGCGAAAACTGGCGGTCAACGGGTATCCGCTGGAAATCGCCGGGATAGCCGAAAAGGGCTTTGGCGGGCTGTTCAACGGGTCGGAGGCCGACGTTTTCGTGCCTTTGACCATGTTCCCCATGACCACGCCCTCGGCGGCGCGCGCCTGGGATACGCCCAACATGTCCTGGCTGGTCCCCATGGCGCGGTTGAAGGCGGGCGTTTCGGTGCGGCAGGCGCAGGCGGGCATGCAGGTTCTGTGGCCGCGGGTGGTGGACGCCGTCAACGACACCGGCGCCAAGGCCGGGCGGAAAAGCAGGCAGTTCAAGGAAGACCCAATCACCCTGGCGCCTGGGGCGCGGGCCACGTCTTTCGGCCGGACCGAAATGCTGGACCCTTTGGTCACGCTGGCATTCGCCACCGGGCTGGTTCTGCTCATCGCCTGCGCCAACGTGGCGAACCTTTTGCTGTCGCGGGCGGCCGGGAGGCGGAAGGAGATCGCCATCCGTCTGGCGGTGGGGGCGACACGCGGGCGCCTGGTGCGTCAACTGCTGGGGGAAAGCCTGGTGCTGGCGGCGGCCGGGGGCGCGGCTGGTCTCGCCCTGGCGTGGTGGGGCGTATCGCTGCTGGCGCGGCTCGATGTGCTCAATCCCGATTTTCGCTTCCGGCCCAGCCTCAGGGTGCTGGCCGGTTCCGTCGTCCTGACGCTGCTCACCGGTGTTCTGTTCGGACTGGCGCCGGCATTGCGCGCCACTGGGGTGACGCTCGCCGAAGCCATCAAAGATAGCGGTGCGGCGAGTCCGGGCAGATCCCGCATGCGGCTTGGCAAGGTGCTGGTGGCGGGACAGGTGGCGCTCTCCCTGGCGCTGCTGGTGGGCGCGGGCCTCTTCATCCGCACGCTGCGCAATCTGCAGAAGGTGGACCTTGGTTTCCAGCGCGAGAACGTGGTGGTGGTGGATATCGACCCCACCAATCTTGGCTACCGGGAACATCGCCTGCGCACGTTTTACGACCGGTTGCTGGAGCGCGCGCGGGGCATTCCCGGGGTGCGCTCGGCGGGCCTGTCGGGCATGACGCCGATGGGCAACTACATGCGATCGTATTCGCTTTCGGCGGAAGGGTACCAGCCGCCACAGGGCAAGCAACCGATCGTGCTGGCGAACGACGTCACGGCGGGCTACTTCACCACGCTGGGGATTCCGCTGCTGCTGGGCCGCGATTTCCGGGCGGAGGACGAGCCCGCCGTCACGCCGGGCGAAACCCTGATAGCGGCCATCGGCCGCAACAGCGGGGGCAGCAGCGAGGAACCAGCCAACGCATCCCGCATCTGCATCGTCGACGAGTCGTTGGCCCGCCGTTTCTTCGGTGGCGGCAACCCGGTGGGGCGTCACCTCAGCTACCTGGACCGCTACACCCCGCAGAACGCGCTGGAAATTGTCGGCGTGGTCAAGGACGCCCACTACGGCGGCGTGCGGCGCGCCGACGGGGAGGGCACCATGTATGTCCCCAGTTGGAGCAATGGCGCCGAATCGCGCTGGCTGGTGATGCGCGTGGCCGGCGGCGCGCCCGCGCCCATCGCCGCCATCCGGCGCGAACTGCGCGCCATGGACCCCAACGTTCCGGTGATGCGCGTGCGCACGCTGGAGGAGGATGTCGATGCGCATCTCGCACGCGAGCGGCTGATCGCCTTGTTGTCGGGCTTCTTTGGAAGTCTGGCGCTGGCTCTGGCCTCCGTCGGCTTGTACGGCGTGATGGCGTACGGCGTCACCCAGCGCACCCGGGAAGTCGGCATACGCATGGCGCTGGGCGCGCGGCGCGGCGACGTGGTGGGGATGATCGTGCGCGAGTCGCTCGTGCCCGTACTGGCGGGCATGGCGATCGGCCTGGGGGCGGCGCTCGGGCTGACTCACCTGATCGCGGGCCTGCTATTCGGGGTGGCGGCGCGCGACCCGGTCTCGATAGCGGCGGCGGTGGCGGCGATGCTCGCGGTGGCCCTGCTGGCCGCGGCCATCCCGGCGCGCCGGGCCAGCCGGGTAGAGCCAGGCATGGCGCTGCGCCACGAATAGCGGGGGTAGATTCCCAACAATCGCTCCCTGACCTGGCGGAGGCGGTGCCAGACAGGGAAGAATGCCGCCTCGAAAGGCGGCATGGCAGCCTGAAAGGCTACTCTACAGAATCGGTTGTTGTAGATTTGAGGATAGGTATGACATCGATTCGATGGTGGGCAATGGTGGCGGCGCTGGCGGGCGCGGGCGCGGGATGGGGACAATCGCAGTTTTGGGGCGAGCTGAAGGCGGGCCGGTACGGCGTGGGTTTCCGCTCGCTGTATCAGTTGGATGTGGCGCGCGCCTACGACCCGGACTACCCCGCGCCCGGCCGCGCGACGGTCAAGAAACCGCGGCCGATCTTTCTCGCTGTCTGGTATCCGGCGGCCCCACTGCAAGACAAATCGATGGTCTACCGCGACTATTTCCGCGCGGTGAGCGTGGATTCGCCGGTGAGCGAATTCGCCGCGCGGCTGCGCAAGTTCACCCGCGACATGGCCTGCCAGTACATGCTCGGCAAGGAGTTCGACAAGCTGACCGACGACGAACGGGTGGCCTGGGACGAGTTGCTGGCCACGCCGGTCTTCGCCACCCTGAATGTGGCTCCGGCGGCGGGCAAATTCCCGGTGGTGATTTATCATCCGGGATTGGGCGGTACGTTCGATGACAACGCGGTGGTCTACGAATACCTGGCCAGTCATGGGTACGTGGTATTGAGCAGCGCCTACCAGGCGGCGGATTCCAGCATGCTGAACATCGACGGCGATCTGGCCACATCGCTGGAGGACTTGAATTTCGTATTGCGTTATGCGGCCACGCTGCCGTTCGCGGACCTCTCCAAGGTGGCGGCGATGGGGCACAGCTACGGGGCGCAGGCCGCGCTTGCCTGGCGCGCGCGGCCCAATTCGGCGCTGGACGCCGTGGTTTTTTTGGATTCCACCGTGGAGTACCGCCCGCTTGACGAAGCCGCCAGCTTCAAGGCGGCGCTGGAGCGCAACCGCCATGCGACGGCCCCGGTGCTCATGTTCGCCGATAAGCGCCGCAATCCGCACTTTGAGATCTTCGACCCGTACCTGCCATACGCGGAGCGCTATGAAGCCACCATGGACGGCATGGAGCACAACGATTTCGTCAGTCAGGGCGCCACCGGAAAAGGCGAGCCGGTGCGGCGCAACTACGAAGCCATCTGCGATCTGACGCTGCGCTTTCTGGATGGCTATCTGAAGGCTGACGGGGAGGCGCTGAAATCGCTCGCCGCCGCGTCCCCCGGCGGCCCGCTCCAGGTGGCTTTCAAGGCGGCCCGCGCGGCGCCGCCCACCAGCGCCCAGGTGGTCAAGATGTACTTTAGCGACGTTCCCGCGGATCTGGAGGCGCTGGCCGCCCTGGTGAAGGAAAACGACGCGGATTTGGCGGTGGACGCCTCCGCGTTGCTGTTCGATGGCGGGCACAAACTGGAGGGCGTCAGCCTGCTGAAATGGGCCGCGCCGTTATGGCCGCGATCGGCGGATTTACAGCGCGCGCTGGGAGAAGCCCTCTTCATAGTGGGGGACAAGGCGGGGTCGCGCGCCGCTTTTGAGAAGGCCCTCGCGTTGCTGCCCGACGATGTCACCTTGGACGCCAGCCAGAAGGTGCGGACCAGGAAAGCGGTCGAGGATGGGTTTAAGGCGCTGCTGAAGTAGGTGCCTGGGAAGCAATGGGAAGCATGCCCCCTCGAAAGGGGGCATGGCAGCCTGAAAGGCTACGCTACGGGGCGGTTACGAGGGGCGGTTACGAGGGGCGGTTACAAGATCAGGAGCGTCCCATTCTGAGTGGCGTCGTTGCCATCCTTCTTAGTGGTGGTAATGCGGAACGCGGTGGCGGTTTTCAGGCCCGCCGGCAGGTAGAGAACGATGCTCGGGTTCACGCCGGCTGAGTCCGTGGGCGACTTAGGCCATCCGTCGGGAATCGGGTCCAGGAATTCCAAAGTGAACGGTTTCGTGACCTTCGACGCCCACTGCCAGGTCACCATGGCGGAGCCCCCGGAGTTGGTGGCGTTGGCGGACATGGCGGCGGGGTCCAGTTGGATCGCAGCTTCGTTGGCATCCACCCAGGAGATGAGGCAATCCGCCGGACTAGGCGCATCCAGCGGCCGGAGATTGACCACGTCCGAAGGGACCGGCACCACGTCGGGGTCGTCCACCCATCCGTTGCCCAGCGAGACGGTATACTTCACGATCCGGTTGCCGGCAAACACCGCGGGGAACGACACCTTGGGCGACACGATGAAATCGATGCCGCGCAGGCTGATGGGGAGGCCATTCTGAAAGGGATTGATCAGGTCGAAATCGATCTGGAAGGTGTGTGGCGCGATGGAGGAATCCAGTACCCAGGCAAGCTGGTCGCCATCGATGAGCCTGATCCCATGGGCAGCGTCGGAGCCGTCGAAGAGATCGGTGTAATGGAACTTGTGTTGGCCGTCCACATGAATTCGAATGGTTCGGTTCTTGGGGTGTCGATTTGGCATGGCAAGCGCTCCTATGGTTTTGTATCCGCCGTTTTCGCCCGTACAGCCGCGAATGCGGGATCGTGGCGGAGCTGGTTGAAGTCGGGGTCCTGTTCGATTTCGCGGCGCGAATACCCTTTTCGAATAGCCGAATCCAGATATCTTATGGCGGATTGGCGGTCGTGGCAAGTTTCGGCTACCCGGGCGGATTTGAGGATCAAAGCCACGCGGTCCGGCGCCAGGCGGCGGGCCTCGCCGATACGCTGGGCGGCTTCGCCGCAGTTGGCGGTGCGCGCCAGGTAGAGGGCCATGCGGCCCAGCACGTCGGCATCGTTGGGGTTGACGGCGAGCTGGTCGCGGCTGAGGGCTATGGCGCGCAGGTAGTCGTCGCGGGCCTGGCTGGAGGCGTCCGGAATCTGCATTTCGGTGTCGGCCAGGTTGCCCCAAATCAGAGGGTTCCTGTTGTCCAGTTCGAGGGCGCGGCGGTAATCCTGCCGGGCGCCGGCATAATCGCCGCGGGCGTAATAGAGGCCGCCGCGGTTGGAATAGGCCAGCGGCGTGGGGTGCAGGTCGAGCGACTTGCCGTATTCGGCGGCCGCATCGTCGAAACGCTCCATGAAATAGAAGAGCGATCCCAGGGCGTCGTGCCCATCGGCGTAGTCGGGAGCCAGCTTGACGACCAGGGACAGGGGTTCCAACGCCTTGGCGAGCTCGCCGCGCTGCTGGTAGAAGACCCCCAGGTTGGAATAGGCCGGCCAGTAGCTGGGACGGATGTGGACGGCTTGCAGATAGGCTCGTTCGGCATCGGCCGGCCGGCGCACATCGCTGAACGCCAAAGCCAAGGCGGTGTATGCCGTGACGTTGAGCGGATCGAGCGCGATGGCCTGCCGGATCTCGGCGACGGCCAGTTCGCCTTGTCCTGTGGCGCGGCAGATGCGCCCCTTGAGGAGATGCACCGCCGCCTGGTTGGGATCCAATTCGAAGCTGCGGTTCACCATGGCGTCGGCCAGAGCCAGCCACTCCTTCTCTTTGGTGCGCGCGTAACGCCGCAGATAGGCGTCGGCCAAGGCGGAGTGCGAGAGGGCGAAGGCGGGGTCCAGCTTGACGCTGGTTTCGAGCAGCTCGATGGCCTTGTTCAAGTTGGCGGGAACCTCGGCATGCTGCAGAAGGCCTTTGGCCTGCAAGTAGGAATCGTTGGCGGAGGCGACCTTAGGCTGGACGCCGCGGAGCACGTCGCGGCCGGAGTTGCCGGCGTTCAGATCCAGCAGTTCCAGCAGGGCGGAGGCCAGACGGGTGTTCAACTGGCTGCGCTGGGCGCGGCTCACGGGAATCATGCGCGAGCCGATTTGACGGGTGGTCTTGACGTCGGAGAGGTTGGCGATCACGAGCACCTGGTCGCCGTCGGTTTGCAGGCTGCCGGTGACTGCCAGGTTCACCGGAAAGGCTTTGCCGGCCTCGCTCACACTGTGCAGGTTGAGACGGCGGACGTCAGCGGAAGGAATCACCCACAGGGTGCTGTGAAAGCGCTCCATCTGGGTCAGCGTGCTGGTCACCAGCTCGACCAGACCGTCGCAGAAGGCCTGTTCCATGGGATCGTGGCTGAGGTTCTCGAAGGGCAATACCACTAGTTGTTGAGCGGCGGGGAGTCTGGGCGGCATCCACCGCGAGCGGGTCCACCAGGCCACGGCGAGCAGCAGCGTCACGAGGAGGATCGCCCCGGCCAGCCGCGCCAGACGCCGCCGTTTGGGCAATGGATGGACCACCATGGTCTCGGTGGAGTCCCGGCCGGTGGAGCTGGCGGACTGGGTGAGCGACTGCAATTCGGCGACGGCGCCGCGCAAGCTCTGCGGGCGTTTTTCGGGACGCTTTTCGAGCATGGCGGCCACCATCCGCGTGAAGGCGGCGGGAAGGTCGGCCCTGCAAGCGGAGACCGGCGGCGGCGTGTCGTAGACAATGCGATGCAGGGTGGCCGGAACGCTGTCGGACTGGAACGGATGGCGGCCCGATGCCATCTGGTACAGGATGACGCCGAGGGAAAAGATGTCGGAGCGCCGATCGGCCGGTTGGCCCGAAGCTTGTTCGGGCGACATGTACTCGGCCGTGCCCATCACCGTGCCGGGCTGTGTCAAGGCGGTGATGTCCGCTTTGCTGGCGAGGCCGAAATCGATGATTTTGGGAATGCCGCCGGCGGAGAACAGGATATTTCCGGGCTTGAGATCGCGGTGGACCACGCCGTGAGCGTGCGCGTGCTCCAGGCCGGAAGCGATGCCCGCCGCGCAGCGCAGCAACTCGCCCAGGGGCATGGGTCCGCGGCGGATGCGCTGTTCGAGCGAGCCGCCCGGCAGATATTCCAGGACGATATGTGGCGTCGCCTGGTCCAGGGAGACGTCGTAGAGGGTGGCGATGTTGAGGTGATTGAGCTGTCCGATGCCGCGGGCTTCGCGGGTGAATCGCTCGCGCGCGGTTTCGTCGAGCAGTCGGTCGGGGCGAATCACCTTGACGGCTACGGTGCGGCCTATGCGCCGGTCGGTGGCGCGATAGACCGCGCCCATGCCGCCAGAGCCGAGTTGCTCGTGGATTTCGTAATCGGACAGCTTCTCCCCGTCCAAGTCCCTCACCTCATCTTATGGATCATCACACAAAAGAGGTGGGGCGGCTGAGGCGCGGGGTGAGTGTGGCGGAACTATCGCTGCTTGAGGGCTTCCAGTTCCTCCGGCGTGCGCGGCCAGTCCTGGTGGAGCAGGCGGGAAAGGGCGCGGTCCGCCAAAAGTCGCCCGCCGGTCTGGCAGGCGGGGCAATAATTGGTTTCGTTGGACGCGTAGCGGATGCGCTGGATCCTGGCGCCGCATCGCGGACAGGGATGCCCGTACTTGCCGTGCGCGGCCATCTCCGGGCGGAATGCCGTCACTTTCTCCGGGAACTTTCCTTTGGCTTGAGCGCGCAGCCGGTCCACCCATTCGGTGAGGACTTCACGAGTGGCCGCGTGGAGGCGGGCAATTTCCTCCGGCGGCAGCTTGCGCGTCATGGCGACGGGGCTGAGGCGTGCCCGGTGCAGGATTTCGTCGGAGTAGGCGTTGCCGATGCCGCTGAAGAGGCGGGGATCGGTGAGAGAGCGCTTCAGGGTGTGGTTCTCGGATTGCAAAGCGGCGGCAAAGGCCTCGGCGGAGGCTTCGAGAGGTTCCAGTCCGGCGGTTTCGGGCGGCGCGCGCAGAATGTGGATCTGGGCGCGGTGCCGGGTGCCGGCCTCGGTCAGGGTGAGCGTACCGCTGGAGAACTCGAAGGCCGCCAGCGGCGGGCGCTTGCCGTTCCAATGGAGCCGGCCGGCGATCATCAGGTGGATTGCCAGCCAGTGGCCGTGGTCGAATCCCACGGCGATGCGCTTGCCGGCGCGGCGGACCTCGGTGACCGTGTGCCCGTAGAGAGCGGTCACCGGCGGGGCGACCGAGCGCAGCAGAAACGGCGCGCGGATGGTGACGCCGCGCAAGCTGTGTCCGGCGATGCGGGTGCGCAGGGCCTCCACATAAAGATCCACGTCGGGGAGTTCGGGCATAGGGCCATACTACCCTCGGATAGGATTACCATACTATCCAAATTCTTCATTGAATCCGCATCGCCCTGTCCCTAAGATCGGGTCTTGCGTGGGAATACGCCTGGGCCGGAGACAAGTGGGTTGTGGCTGCACGGCGGCCGCGTGGCGCCGGGCATAAAACTATGGCGAGGATAGACAAATCGAAAGGCCGCAGGGGAGCCGAGCTGCTGGAGTTTACCCTGGCTCTGCTGCCCCTGCTGATGATGATCTTCCTTCTCTTGGACACATGCTGGGGGATGTTCGTGAAAGGCACCCTGGCGTTTGCGGTTCACGAGGGCCTTCGCCAGGGCATCACGATCACCGGAACGCAGGCCACGGCGGCGGGGTCGGACCTCACCACCATGGTCAAGACCGCCGTGCAGCAAAACTCGCTAGGGTTGCTCGCCGGTTCCGCCGGACTGGCCAAGATCAAGGTGAACTACCTTCAACCTCCCGCCGCGGGATCGACCGCGGCAGCCGTGGACGTGTCCACCGCAAGTAATGGCAACGCCCCGTTAAACATCATGCAGGTTTCGGTCCAGGGGTTCTCACTCCGGCCTCTGGTGCCGCGCATATACGGCTTGAGCACGGCGGCCGATGCGTCGGCGACCGCGATCAACGCGGTTGCGGCCGATTTGATCGAGCCCTCACGCGACGTGCCACCCATCGGTACGGCGCCATAGGAGACCAGCTATGAAGCGCAACAGATTGAAAGGTGTCGCGATTGTCGAGTTCTCCTTCGCGATGCTGGTGATGATTCCGCTGCTTCTGGGCACGATCGGCGTCGGATTCCGGTTGCTGCAACAAATGCAGACCATCCAACTGGCGCGCGATGCGGGACGCATGTACGCCCGCGGCCTGGACTTTTCGCAGCCGGGCAATCAGACCACTCTGGCGACCGTGGGCGCCGACCTCGGATTGAAGACTGATGGCACCGGCAATGCTGTGGTTGTCCTGACCACGGTCACCTACATCGACGTAGGCATGTGCCAGGCCGCGGGCAAGAGTCTGGATGGCTCCGGTAACCCGATCAACTGCCCGAACTACAAGCAGTGGGTCTTCAGCCAACGCCTGACCATCGGGAATGCCAGCATCCACACCAGCAACCTCGGCAGTCCGCTGACCACCGGTCCGAGCCCCGTGACCGTGAATCCCACCACCGGGAAAATCTCCATCAGCGATCAGGTCAACAACACGGGAGACGTCGCCAACTTCTCCTCCGGAAACCCCTTTGTCAACATGACCGGCGGCGGCTTAAACGGCGGTGTCTTAAATACCTTGCCCTCCGGTCAGATGCTGTATGTCACCGAAGCCGCGGCGATGGGATTCACCATGCCACCTTTTGCCAATGGCGGATTGATGTATGCGTTCAACGTGTTTTAGCCTCGTTCGAAAAGGAAACAGTATGCGTTCGTCCTCCGCGCGCCGTTCCCGCAAGAGCGGGAGCGTGATGATTCTCTTCACCCTGATGTTGCCGACCCTGCTGCTTCCGCTGGCGGGGTTGGCCATTGACGCGACCGTGGCCCGCCTCATACAAATCAGACTCCAGGCCGCGGTGGATGGCGCCGTGCTGGGCGCCGGACGGTTGCTGGGCACGCCGGCGGTTCCCGCGACGCTGGCCGCGGAGTTTCTGACGGCCAACTTCCGCACCGACAATATCGCGGGTACCTGGAACGCGTACAACCTGCAATCCAACGTGGTCTACACGCCCGGGATCACCAAGAGGATCGATGTCAACGCCAGCGCGCAGGTGCCTCTGCTGTTCTTGCGGATCTTGGGCTTCAACAGCGCGACGGTTGGCGCCGCGGGCTCGGCGACTCGTTCCGACTCCCGGGTGGTTTGGGTGATCGACCGTTCGGGTTCGATGACCCAAGACGATGGCTCAGGGACCATGGTGGTCACCGATGCCATAAACTACACCACAAGTCTAGTGGAAAGGTTCATCGAAGGCACCGATGAACTCGGTCTGGTGGTCTTCGATGGCAGTGCGGTGGTGGGATTCCCCACGGCGGCCGCCGGAGGTTGGACCCCCAGTATCAGCCTGGCATCCACCGGCGGACCGAGCAAGACCTTCTGGGACGGCACCGCCAACGACATGCCGCACCAGCTTGCGGCGATTACGGCCAACAGCGGCACGGGGATGGCGGAAGCGCTTTCGATCGCTTATATCGAGATCCAAAAGGCGCACATGAGAGACCTGAATGCCGATGGCGTCGACACCCGTCTCAACTCGATTGTGCTGTTGACGGACGGAGTTCCCTCCGGGATCACGCTGTACGCGAACGACCCGAGCAATTCCAACGCGAACAACATCGTCACGGGCAGCACTTCGGGCGGCAATTGTCTCTACAAGACGATTACCGCTCCGGGCACCTCGGCGAACATGATGAAAAACTGGTTCGCCATACCGGGACCGCCCTACAGCACGAGCAGCGGAAATCCGTATGGCATGTATCTGCTCGCCAGCACCGACCCGGCTGCCGCCCACACCTCTAATTGGTGGATGCAAAACGGCGGCGCGGATGCGGCCATCCCGAATCCGACGACACCCTATAATAATGCGCCGAGCAAGACTTGCGGCATGATGAACAACAGCGGCAACACCACCTACAGCTACTTCAGCAAGATTCCCGCTCAAGATGCGTACGGCAACCTGACGAACACCGGAAAGTACTCCAATTCCCATATTACCGGCGGCGGCAGCCTCACCACGATTTATAACGGGACCGCCTTGGATCCTACGAAACCCAACCTGGACTATCACTGGGGACTGGCAATGTGGGATGCCGTGGACAGTGCGGCCAAGAACATCCGCACCGATGCCAATCTGGCGAACCGGACGGGCGATACCACCGGGAACATGTTCATCCAGATCTACGTGATCGGATACACGGGAAACGGCGGTTGTGACGACGGTTTGTTGAAGAGAGTGGCCAACGACGCGGGCGCGGCCGGGTATGACGCCACGCAGCCACAGGGACAATATTATTCGGCTTCCAACGGGGCGGAACTCGCGGACGCTTACCAAAAGCTCGCCTCGGACCTGCTGCGCCTGGCTCGTTAAGGGTGCCGCGGGGCCGGCGATGCGGTCAATTGGCCGCGCCGCTGTCCGGGCGGCGGCGCGGCCCGCGCCTCGGGGGGCGGCGGGCGCGTCGTATCATAGAGCATTGCCATGCACTCACTCCGGCGTGCTCGAACAGTAGCTGTGATCGCGGCCACCGCCCTCTGTGGAATCGGATGGGTGTTGTCCGCTCCCTTGACCCGCGCCGGCGAAGAGCTGCTGTGGCGCTATCGCAACCTGGGCAAGGCCTTCTACGAGAACCCCACCACGCAGCAACAGGCGGTGGAGGAGTTTCGCAAAGCGCTCGCCCTGGCGCCGGCATCCGCGCGCGAGACGCTGAACTATGGCCTGGCCCTGCTGCGCGCCGGCCGCGTGGCGGAGGGCATCGTCCAGTTGCAGAAGGCCCAGAAGCTCGATCCCAAACTTCCCCACACCTGGTTCAATCTGGGGATCGCGTTCAAGAAGCAGGCGGAGTTCGACCGGGCGCTCGTCCAGTTCCAGCAGATGGCGCGCCTGGTGCCCGACGAGCCGGCCACGCACTACCAGCTTGGCGCGCTGCACAAACTGGGCAACGATCTGGCCGCCGCGGCCCGCGAGTTTGAGCGGTCGCGCGATCTCAACCCGCGCCTCGCCGCGCCCCACTTCCAGTTGTACGGCATCTACCGGCAGGCCGATCGCGCCGAAGACGCGGCCGTCGAGCTGCAAAAGTTTCAGGAGTTGAAAAAGCAGCAGGAAGGTGCCGCGGTGGCGGAGGACATGGAGTGGAGCGTCTATGCCGAAATCTACGATGTGCCGCCTGCTCCGCCGGCCGCCCCGCCGGCCGCCGCGGTCTATCGCGACGAAAAGCTGGCCGCGGGGTTCACCGGCGGTGCCGCGGGCACGGTGGCGCTCGCCGTGGATGGCGGGGCGCGTCCCAGCCTGATCGCCTGGGGAAACGGGCGCGCCACGCTGTTTCGCAACGGCGTGAAAGCGGCGGACGATTCCGGGCTGGAAGACCTGCGCGACGTGGTCTCGATCGCGCCCGGCGATTTCGACAACGATGGCTTGCCGGACCTGTGCGTGGTCACGGCGCGCGCCGCGCTGCTCTACCGCAATACCGGAGGCCGCTTCCGCCTGCAATCGGAACTGGCGCGCGGCGCCTTCCGCAAGGCGGTCTGGATAGATTACGATCACGATTACGACGCGGACCTGGTGTTGGTGGGCGACGATTTCCGCCTGCTGCGCAATAATGGCGAGGCCGGTTTCAGCGACGAATCGAAGCGTTTCCCGTTCGCCAGCGGACGGGCCTTGGATGCAGTGCGCTTCGACCTGGAGCCGGACACGCCGGGGTTCGATCTGGTGGTGTCCTATGCGGATCGCGTGGGCGTGCTGTATCGCGACGCCCTGGGTGGCACGTACGCGGCACAGGACATCGCGGAGTTGCCCGCGGGCGCGTTTGCTCTCGCGGCCGGCGACGTGAATCACGATGGCCGCACCGACCTGGCGGCGCGCCTGCCCGGCGGTCAGCGCCTGCTGCTCGTCAACCGCGCCGGCAAACTGCACGCCGAAGGCGCCATCAAGGCCACGGATTTCCCCTTCGTCCGGCCGGTGGATTTCGAGGGCAAGGGCAGGGGAGACCGCGTGTCGATCTCCGACGATGGCGTCCTGTACCTGGGGCGCGACGTCACCCCGGTCTACGGCAACTGGCTGGAGATCGCGCTCACCGGAGTGAAGAACGCCAAGTTGGGGGCCGGCGCGCAGATCGAAGTGAAGGCCGGAACCGACTACCGCAAAGTGACCTATGAAGGTGTCCCGGCGGTGCTGCGGCTGGGCGCGCGCACGCAGGTGGAAACGGTGCGCATCACCTGGCCCAACGGACTTATCCAGAACGAGACCGGCCTGGCGGTGAACCGCGTGGCCGCCATCACGGAAGCCCCGCGCCTTTCCGGGTCCTGCCCCATGATCTTCACCTGGAACGGACAGCGCTTCCAGTTCATCACCGACGTCCTGGGCGTGGCGCCGCTGGGCGCGATGTCGGGTGACGGGCAATACTTCCCGGTGGATCACGACGAGTACGTATCCATTCCCGGGGAGGCGCTCGAAGCGCGCGGCGGGGAGTATGAGGTTCAAGTCACCGAGGAACTGCGCGAGGTGTCGTATCTCGATCAGATTCGTCTGCTGGCGCTCGATCACCCCTCCGGCGTGGATGTGGTGACCAACGAAAAATTCAAATCGCCGCCGTTTCCGGAGTTTCGATTATTCGGCGTGGAAACCAAAAACGGCGGGCGTGTCTACCCCGTCTCGGCCCGCGATCGACAGGGCGCCAGTGTGCGCGCGGCGCTGGTGCGGCGCGATGGCGTATACCCCGATAGCTTCCGGCGCGACCCGGCGGGAATCGCCGAGATGCACACCCTCGACCTGGATTTCGGCAACGCCGCGCCCGCCAACCACGCGGCGCTGATTTTGAACGGTTGGGTGGACTGGGCCGACGGCAGCACCTTCCTTTCCGCCACCCAGGCGCACCGCGACCTGACCTTCCCCTACCTGCAAGTCAAGGACGCCGCCGGCAACTGGCGCACGGTGGTGGAAGACATGGGCATCCCGGCCGGCAAGCCTAAGACCATCGCGGTGGATTTAACCGGCAAGTTCCTCTCCGCCTCGCGCCAGGTGCGGATTGTCACCAATCTCTGCGTCTACTGGGACGAGATCTTCCTCATTGAAAACAGCGCGCCGCCCGCCGCGCGGCTCACGCCCGTGGAGATGACGGCGGCGGACCTGCACTTCCGCGGATTCTCCCAGGTGACCATCCATCCCGAACGCAAACAGCCGGAGAGGTTCGATTACGCCCGCGTCAGCGCCACTGCGATGTGGAATCCCACCGGGGGCAATTACACGCGCTACGGCGCGGTGGAAAAGCTGCTGGCGGAGGCGGACGACCGCATGGCGATCCTGGGTTCCGGCGACGAAGTGCAACTGCGCTTCCGCGCCGCCGGGTTGCCGGAATTGCCCGTGGGATGGAAGCGCGACTTCCTCCTGCTGGTGGACGGCTGGGCCAAGGATGCCGACGCCAATACGGCATTCTCGCAAACTGTTTTGCCCCTGCCCTTCCACGGGATGAGCCGCTACCCGTACCCGGCGGAGGAGCGCTTCCCCGACGATGCGGAGCACACCCAATACCAGCAGGAGTACAATACCCGCCCGGCGCTGCGCCTGATACGCCGCCTCACGGAGTAGAATATCGATCATGAGGGGATCTACCAGACCGCTCGCTAAGAGCGCAGCAAAAAGCAATTGGCCGCCGATGAACGCCGATGAACGCCGATAAGCATCTCGTTTTCATCTGCGTTCATCGGCATTCATCGGCGGCTAACTCCTGTTGTTCTCAGCTTCGGAGGGAGCGGCGATGCTAACCATGAATAAGCGGATTGCAGGCATCGGCCTGTTAGTGCTGCTGGTCAATAGCGCCTACATAGCCGCGTTCGCCCAGGCCAGCATTTTCTACATGGCCAACGTGCTCGTGCACCTGGGGCTCGGCTTGGGACTGATGGTGCTCGCCTTCGTGTGGGCGCGGCGGCATCCATGGGAGTGCGGGGCGTTCCTTCTCTCGGGCCTGCCGGCGCTATATCTGGCCTTGCGCGGCAATACGCTGGATCACCGCTGGGCGCTATACCTCCACATTCTGCTTGCCCTGATTGCCGTGGCGCTGATCGGCGTGCGCCTTTTCCGCACCGCGAGCCCGCGCGTGTGGCGCATGGGCTTCGTGACCACCGCCGCCGTGCTGGTGCTGCTGCCGGCGGCCGCCGCGCTCTACCACCGCGCACGGCCCAATCCGAACGACCGCATAGAGAACCCGCTCGCCGCGCCGGCCTCCATGGACCAGGAGGGCGCGGGCGCGCTCTCGCCCTTTGCGCCCTCCTCGGCGCAAACCAATACCGGCGGCATCATACCGGCGAACTTTTTCATGGACTCGGAGGCCTGCGGCGCCTGCCATAAGGACATCTACGAACAGTGGAAGGGCTCCATGCACCACTTCGCCTCCTTCAACAATCAGTTCTACCGCAAGTCCATCGAGTACATGCAGGACGTAGTGGGAACGCGCCCCAGCAAGTGGTGCGCCGGATGTCACGATCACGCCGTCTTCTTCAACGGACGCTTCGACCGCCCCATCAAAGAACAAATCGACACGCCGGAAGCCCAGGCCGGCCTCGGCTGCATGTCGTGCCACGCCATCGTGCACGTGGGCAGCAGTATGGGAAATGCCGATTTCACGGTGGAATATCCGCCGCTGCACGAGCTCGCCTCCAGCAAGAATGCGGGTCTGCGCGCCATCGACTATTTCCTGACTTATCTCAACCCCAAGCCGCACAAGGCCACCTTCATGAAGCCCTTCATGCGCGAGCAGTCGGCCGAATACTGCGCGGCGTGCCACAAGGTGCATCTGGATGTTCCGGTCAACAGCTACCGCTGGGTGCGCGGCTTCAACGATTACGACAACTGGCAGGCCAGCGGCGTTTCGGGACAGGGCGCGCGCTCGTTCTACTATCCGGCCAAGGCGTCGGCGTGCTCGGATTGCCACATGCCGCTGGTGGCGTCGCAAGATCCCGGCAACCACGCGGGCAAAGTCCATTCGCATCGCTTCCCGGCCGCCAATACGGCCGTGCCCACCGCCAACCAGGACGAGGCGCAGTTGCGCGCCACCGAGCAGTTTCTGAAGAGTGGCTTTATCACCGTGGACATCTTCGCCGTGTCGCCGGCCGGCGATAGCGCGGGGCAGACCGCCATGCAGCGGCGTACGGAGACCGTGCAGGCCATGTCCACATTCGCCGTGGGCGAAGAGGCCGAGCAGAATGCCGCCGCCGTGATTCGCGAGGTGGGCAAAGTGTCGGCCCCGGTGGGCGTGGCGGGGACCGCGCTCGCGCCGGGCAGCACGGCGCGCGTCGATGTGGTGGTGCGGACCCGCAAAATCGGCCACTTCTTTCCCGGCGGAACGGTGGACGCGTTCGATGTCTGGCTGGAATTACAGGCGAAGGATGCCACCGGGCACATCGTCTTCTGGAGCGGCAACGTGACCGAAGACGGCAAGGGACCGGTGGAACCCGGCGCCCACTTCTACCGTTCCTACCAGCTCGATGGCGACGGCAACCCCATCGACAAGCGCAATGCCTTTCAGGCGCGCAGCGTTTTGTACGTGCGGCTGATTCCGCCCGGCGCGGCGGACGTGGCGCACTTCCGCGTGCCTGTGCCGCGCGACGCCAAAGGGCCCATCCAATTCACCGCCAGGCTGAATTACCGCAAGTTTTCGCGCTATTTCACGCAGTACGCTTATGCCGGGCAGCCTATACCGGGACAGGACCCGGCGCTATTGACGCGCGATCACAACGGCCTGGAATACGCCTTCAACCCGGCTGCGATTCCCGCCAACGTCTCCGGCAAGATACGCGGCCGCATTCCCGATCTGCCGATTGTCACCCTGGCAGAGGCTACGGCGGCTATCCCGCTGGGCGAAGGTGCCTGGACGCCCGTGGTTCGCAGGCAGGATCGCGAGCGCTGGAACGATTGGGGCATCGGACTGCTGTTGCAGGGCGATCTGAAGGGCGCGGAATACGCCTTCCAGAAGACCACGGAAGCCGAACCCGAGTACGCCGATGGATGGCTCAACGTGGCGCGCGCGCTCATCCAGGAAGGCGAAACCGATGCCGCCAAGCCGTATCTCGCCCGGGCGCTGGCGCTCAATCCGGAGTTGGGGCGCATCTGGTTTTTCAACGCCGCCGTGCAGAAGGCGGATGGCGATTACGATGGCGCTTTGCGATCCCTGGAGAAGACGCGCGCCAAATACCCGCGCGACCGCGTGGTGCTGAACCAGATCGCGCGCCTGTTGTTTTTGAAACGGGACTACGCGGGAGCGGTGGCGGCGCTGAAGCAGGTCTGCGACGTGGACCCCGAAGACGTGCAAATGCACTACACGGCGATGCTATGCTATCGCGGGCTGGGCGATGAGGCGGCCGCCCGCCGCGAAGAGGCGCTCTTCCGCCGGTTCAAGGCGGACGAAGCCTCACAATCCATCACCGAGCGGCGGCGCCGGCAGAAGCCCGAAGACAACAACGAGCGCCAGCCGGTGCACGAACACGAAAGCGCCGTCAAGGGAGCGCTGCCATGAAACGGTTCATTCTTTGGTATGGCAGGCTTCACCCTGCCATTCTTTGGTATGGCAGGCTTCACCGTGCCATTCTTTGGTGGGGCAGGCTTCAGCCTGCCATTCTTTGGTGGGGCAGGCTTCAGCCTGCCAATCCGAGCGAAGCTCGGACTCGTCTTCTCAGCTTGAACGCTGTCCTTCTTTTCTCCCTGGCCGCCGCCGGCCTTCTCATCCCGGCCACCGTTCCGCCCGCCGCACCCGTTTTCACCGACGTGACCGCGCAGGCGGGCATACGCTTCGTCCACAACAGCGGCCGGGCGGGCAAGAAGTATCTGCCGGAAACGCTGGGGTCCGGGTGCGCGTTCTTCGATGCCGATGGCGACGGCTGGCCCGACATTCTGCTCATTAACAGCAAGGATTGGACGCCGCGCGGGCGCCGCTCGCTGCCCGCCCTCTATCGCAACAATCGCAACGGCACCTTCACGGACATCACGGCGGGCAGCGGCCTCGACGTGGAAATGTACGGCATGGGAGTGGCCATCGGGGACTACGATAACGATGGCCGCGAAGACGTGTACATCACGGCGTTGGAAGGCGACCACCTGTTTCACAACCTCGGCAACGGCAAGTTCGCCGATGTTACCAAAGCCGCCGGCATACAGAATGCGAATTTCGGAACCAGCGCCGCGTGGCTGGATTACGATCGCGACGGCAAGCTGGACCTGTTCGTCGCCAACTACGTGCAGTGGACGCCCAAGAGCGACCTGTGGTGCTCCATCGATGGCGCCACCAAGTCCTATTGCACGCCGGAATCCTACAAAGGCACGCGGTCGCGCCTGTACCACAACCTGGGCGGCGGCCGCTTCGAAGACGTGGCCGAGGCGGCCGGTGTCGGCGACCCCACCAGCAAGTCGCTGGGCGTCACCGTGCTGGATTATAACGGCGACGGCTGGCCCGACCTCTTCGTCTCCAACGATACCCAGCCCAACAAACTGTACCGCAACACGGGCAAGGGCGGCTTTGTGGAGAGCGGCATGGCCGCCGGCGTGGCCTACGGCGAAGATGGCGTGGCGCGCGGCGCCATGGGCGCCGATTCGAGCGATTATGACGGCAGCGGCCGGCCGCATCTGCTGGTCGGCAACTTCGCCAACCAGATGCTGGGCCTCTATCACAACGAAGGCAACGGCCTCTTCGTGGACGAAGCGCCCTCCTCCTCCGTGGGCCGCGCCAGCCTGCTTTCGCTCACCTTCGGCACGTTCTTTTTCGATTACGATCTCGACGGCGCCCCCGATATTTTCGCCGCCAACGGCCATATCGAGGAAGAGATCGGGCGCGTGCAGCCCAAGGTGAGTTACCGCGAGTCGCCCTTGCTGTTTCGCAACCTCGGCAATCGCAAGTTCGAGAACGTGAGCGCGCAAATGGGCGCCGCCTTCAACCGCCCCATTGTGGCGCGCGGCGCCGCCTATGCCGATTTCGACCGCGACGGCGACCTGGACATTCTGATTTCCACCAATCACGGTCCCGCGTACCTGTATCGCAACGATGGCGGCAACCGCAACCACTGGCTGAACGTGCGCCTGACGGGGACGAAGTCCAATCGCGACGGTATCGGCGCCGTGGTGCGCGTACAGAGCGGGGCGGGGAAGCAGTGGAATATGGTGCGCTCCGGCTCCAGCTACTGTTCGGCCAGCGACCTGGCGTTGACCTTCGGGCTCGGCAAGGCCGCCAGCGTGGCGCTGGAAGTGGAGTGGCCCAGCGGCATCCGGCAGCAATTCGCCAACGTGTCCGCCGGCCAGTTCCTCGTCATAGACGAAA
>JBEKDV010000068.1:0-25908 GCA_050014175.1 Candidatus Solibacter sp.
CTCTCCTAACCGGAATCAGCCTGGGGTGCTGGCTCAGACTGTAACCACTGTATGGCGCACGGAACTTGGGACCACGCTTTCAATCGGCTTTAACAGCACCACTGGGGTATCGGCCTACTTCCCGCTACCTGGGTATCCCTAGTCTCCCCCAACCGCGCCATCACGCCAAGTTCCTCGCCAGCATGGCCCCGCTCCGCGGGTTCTTCGCTTTCAAGGGGGCATTCTTCAGCCTGTCCGTCCGGGCGAAGCCGGCCGCTTCTATCTCTTCCGCGTGAAGTAGAGTCGCCCTGCCGCAGCTTGTATGCTGGATGTTGAACATGCATAAGGCGATTCTGTTTGACTTGGGCAGGGTACTGATTGACTTTGATTTCCGGCGCGGGTACCGGGCGTTGGAGGGGCTTTGCCCGTATACGGCGGAAGAGATTCCGCGGCGCTTGGCGGGTACCGGCCTGGTGGATCGGTTTGAAACCGGGCTGGTGGAGCCGCGCGAGTTTGTGGACCAGATGTGCGGGATTCTGGATTTGCAGGTGGACTACGACCAGTTCCGCCGCATCTGGAGTAGTATCTTTACCGACCCCCTCATTCCCGAGAGCATGCTGGAGGGGCTGGGGCGGCGGTACCCTCTGGTGCTGGTTTCCAACACCAACGCCCTGCACTTCGAGATGCTCCGCGAAACCTACCATCCCCTGTTGCGCCACTTCGACGCCCTGGTGCTATCCCACGAAGTTCACGCCATGAAGCCGCGGGTGGAGATTTTCCAGGCGGCGGTGGATCTCGCCGGCTGCCGGGCGGAGGAATGCTTCTACACCGACGATATCCCGGCCTACACCGAGGCGGCCCGCCGCATGGGCATCGATGCCGTCACGTTTGCGTCGCGGATGCAGTTGGAGGGGGAGATGCGCGGGCGGGGAATCGCGTGGGAATAAAAAAAAGACCGGGCGTGACGGAGGAGAAACGCCCGGTCTATCAAGCCTGCAAGCCACTCGGAGGGATGCGGCTCACAGGAGGTGGAGGAGCTCTTTATGCCAGCAGGCCTCCGTGTCCGAGGCAGGCGACTTCCCAGCCCGTGACGTGGTAGCGAGCCAACAGCGGAGGCAACACCAAATCGACAACGTTCGGCTTGGCCGAACGGAAGCAGCCAGGGGCGGAAATGATGGGGACCTCGTCCTTATACGCCATCAGGAGCAGATTACCGGGCTCAACGGGAGCCAGGAACCGCTCGACTTGTGCTCCGACCTTTAACATGGCCTGGCCAATGATATCTTCCGGACCGGCCGGTGCCGTGGTGGACGCCACCAGGATCGCGCACGGCTTCGATCTCAATAAGTGTTGTAGGCAGCGGGCGACAGAATTCTCATCTTCCGTGCAGGCTAATACAAAATTTGCGTTGACGCCGAAGCGTTCGAGACGTTGCCGCATGATGTTCTCGAACAATTGGCGGGCGCGCTCGCCACTGACGGGGTCAGTGTAGAGAACTCCTACAGTAGGAGTGCGGACAGGACGGGCCTGGAGGATGGGGCCGCGCTCCTTCAGGATACCGATGACGGCGTCGAGCGATTCTTTAGCCACGGCGAAGGGTGCGCTCTTCACGGTGGCAATGCGTTGGCCGGCCACCGCGTAGCTGAAGTTCAACGCGGTGGCGATCACGACGCTTGCCGGGCAGTTGATCTGCTTGAGCAGTTCGTCGTCCACCAGCACGCAGCAGTTTTCGGTGGCCAGGAGGTTGGCCCGGCCGCCGGCCGCGAGGCGGATTTCGAAACTTCCGCAGCCCATCTCACTCGCCACCGCGCAGACCGCGTCATCCTCGCCGATCTCCCCGTCTTCCAGTTCCGTAACCCAAATGGTTTCCATGCCTTCGGACTCCAACACGCGAATGTCTTCGTCGCTGATGACATGGCCCTTAGCCAAGAGTTTCTTCCCACCGGGCCGGAATACGGTGCAACAAAGGATCCGACCAGTTGAGGATTTCACATCAACCGTCTGCGCTCTCATGTTCGCCTCTCAAGTACAGAATCTTGCTCGAATTTAGGGGTTTAAAGTCCTAAATAAGATTCTATGCCCAAAGTGAATCGGATTCGCCGATTATTTCAACGGTCTTATGAGGGGTGTGGCCTAGTCCCTACTTTGGGGGTATAGGCTACACCTGGCGCGGTGTAGGGATTTGGATCAGTTCGTCGGTGACTGACGTCATCAACGGACCCCAGGGTTGCGGCTCGGCCTCTGCCCAATGGTCGGGCCGAAGGATGCGCACAACGGCGACTTCATCGCAGGCCTGGAACTTCGGGCAGCGCACGCAATCCTTCCACGCCTTGAGGGGGAGTGCCCCGCGTTCCACCGCATGGAAGCCCACTCTGTTGAAAAAATCGACAACATAAGTGAAAGCGAAGACGGCGTCGAGCTCGTATTGTTGGGCCTCGGCAACCAGGGCTTCGACGAGTTTGCGGCCCACACCCTTGGTCTTGGCCTGCTCGTAGACGGCGAGGGAGCGGATTTCGGCGGTGGTGGGACTGTAGAAATGCAGCGCTCCACAGCCCAGCAGTTGCCCGTCCAGGGTCACCACAGTGAAATCGCGTATGGCCTCGGACATCTCGAATTCGGTGCGGGCGAGCATGATGCCGCTGGCCGCATAGCTGTTGATTAGATGCAGGATAGGCGCGATATCGTGCATCACCGCCTTGCGCACCGTGAGGCGCGGCGCCGCGGCGGGCGATTCCACAAAGGCGTCGGCACGCAAACCGCTGATCATGAGGTCACCATGCGCGTGCCGAGGTCTTCGCCGGCGAGGATTCGGTCGAGCACGCCGCCGGCGGCGCCGGGCGCAATGCGCACCTGTCCGACGCCCGCAGCCAGCGCGCTCAGCGCGGCGTTCAATTTGGCCTGCATACCGCCGGTGGCGACGCCGTCGGCGATCAGTTGGCGGCTGTCGTCAGCCGTGAGCCGCGGCCGGACGTGCCCGCCGCCGTCGAGCACGCCTTCCACATCGGTGAGGAAGATGAGTTGGCGGGCGCCGAAGGCGGCGGCGCAGGCGGCGGCCATCTGATCGGCGTTGACGTTGTAGACCTGGCCCTGGCGGTCGCCGGCGACACACGCCACTACCGGCACGTAGCCGTGGGCGGTCAACAGGTGCAGGAGGGCGGGGTTGGATTTGGTGACGCGGCCCACCGCGCCCAGGGCCGGATCCATCTGCTCGGCCTCCACCAGGAAACTGTCGATGCCGGAGATTCCCACGGCAAGGGCGCCGGCGCGGTTGATGGCCGCCACCAGTTCGTGATTGACGGTCCCGGCGAACACTTTGAGCACGGCGTCGACGGTTTCCGGCGTGGTCACGCGCAGGCCGCCGACGAAGGTGCTCCGGATGCCGCGTTCGGTGAGGTAGCGGGTCATCTGCTTGCCGCCGCCGTGGACCACGGCGATTTCGTGTCCGGCGGCGCGGGCCGCGGCGATTTCCCGGGCCAGGCGCTCCCGCGAGTCCGCCGCATCGAGCAGGGTGCCGCCCAGTTTCACCAGCAGTTTCACAACAAGCCCTCGGTTTCGGCATAGCCAAGCATCAGGTTCATGTTCTGGATGGCTTGGCCGGCGGCGCCTTTCACCAGGTTATCGATGGCGCTGACCACCACGGCGCGTTTGGTCCGGCCATCGAAGACGACTCCGATATCACAAAAATTGGTGCGCGCCACGCCGCGCAGGTCGGGCATGTGCCGCGGGTTATAGAGGCGCACGAAGGGTTCGGCGGCGTACTGGCGCTCGTAGATGGCCAGCAGGTCTTCGGCGGCGGAAAGCGAAGGGGCGCGGAAGTAGATGGTTTCCAGGATGCCGCGGTCGAGCGGAAGCAGTTGCGCCGTGAAGCTGAACTCGTGCTCTTCCAGGCCGGAGATCCGCAGGACTTCGGGGACGTGGCGATGGTGGAGGATGGAGTACGCCGAGAAGTTCCCGGCGACCTCGCAGAAGCTGGTCTTCAGGCTGGCCTTGCGTCCCGCGCCGCTGACGCCGGATTTGGCGTCGCAAACAATGCCGCTGGCCCGATCGATCACGCCGGCTTCCACCAGCGGGCGTAGGGCCAGATTGGCGGCGGTGGGGTAACAGCCCGGGTTGGAGACGAGCCGTGCGGCGGGGATGAGGTCGCGGCAGAATTCGGGGAGTCCGTAGACCGCTTCCGCCAGCAGTTCCGGCTGGGTGTGGGTCTCCTTGTACCAGGCCGCGTAGTTTTCGGGCGTGCCCAGGCGGAAGGCGCCGCTCAGATCCACCACGCGGGCGCCAGAGGCCAGCATGACGGGCGCCAGTTCCATGGAGACTTCCGGCGGGGTGGCCAGGAATACCAGGGCAAGCCCTTCCTGGTGTACGGCTCCGCCGGTACAAGGGATGCGCGATGGGGGGGTGGCGCGGCGGACGGCGGGCGTGCCGCCGGGGTCTTCCCGGTGATCCATCAGGATTGGTTCCACGTGCGCGTGGCGATTGAGGAGGTGGACCAGTTCCGCGCCACTGTAGCCTCGATACCCGACGATTCCGACCCGCTTCATGTATAAATATACGCTCTAATGAATAATATCACAAAACTGCTTTGGCGGGGCATGCTTTAGCTTGCCATCCGAGCGAAGCTCGGACTTCCTTGCCTCATTTGCCGGTCAACGCATGCCAGCGATTCTTCAGATGCTCCACGAAGCCCTGCTTCGGTTGCGGCGGCGGCGCTTCGGAGACCGGCAGCGGCGAGGGGTTCTGCAGGGTGGGCGGCGGCGCCGGAGCCTCGCAGGGACGGTCGCCGGCGAAGCGGATGGCAACGCCCAGCAGCGCGTATTCGCGGCGCACCCGCTGGCCGTCTTTTTTCTCGACGCAGACGGAAAAGCCCGGGTACCGCGACCCGCCCGTTCGGGAGGTCAGTTCCACCTGCTTGAGCAGCACGGGGGAGTAACCCTTGAGATTGCGCTCGATATATCCGGTCTCATAGCGATGGCGCCGCACGCTCCAGGCAAAGACGCGGAAGCTGTCGAAATCCCACGGCTGTTTGCTGTCGCCGGTGGTCGTCCACAACCAGATGTTCTTCTTCTCGTCGCCGTCCCGAATTTCGCCGAGCGGGAAGTAGCTCACGATGCGCTTGCCCTCGGCGTATTGCGCCACTTCGTCGGGGATGGCCATGGAGACGAGGCGCGTGAGCACCCAGCCGGATTGGCCGCCGGGTGCGCGGATGAGGCTCCAGCCATCGACGCGCGGGGCGAGTTTCTGGGCCGGGATCTGCTCGGCCGCGGCCGCCGCTTCGTCGCGATCGGTCTTGGAAAGTTCCAGCCAGTCGGGAGGTGGCGCGGGAGGCTTGGGCATGGGCGGCGGCGGAACGCCGGACGCTTTCCGCGCTTCCTTCTTGGGCAGTGCCTTGGGCTTTTTGGGGGCGGGCGGAAGCAACGGTTTGCGCGGGGCATCGGAGCGCGGCAGCACGATGGATTGCAGCACGTCGAACTTCTCGTTTTCCTTGAGTTGCAGGAAACTGGGCGAGGAAAGCACAGGCTGCGTGTGGATGTTCAGCGGCGCGTACGTTGTGGCCACGCCCTGGGATGGCAGTTTGGCGGCCTGCCCGGTTAAGGCGCGGAGTGCCTCCATGTCCCCGGCGGCCAGCAGTTGACGCTCGTCGGTCCATCCCTCGGCGCCGCTCGGCGTGCGCACGCGCAGGAAACGGCGGCGGGCCTGCAGAATTTCCAGCCGGTCGCCATGCTTGACCGTGGTGACGGTCGAAGACTGTAGCGGTATGTCGCTGCGGATCTTCAGGGTGGCGGGCCCAACGAAGGCTTCACCCACCGCCCGCGCGCGCGGCGGTCCTTTGGAACTGGAACACCCGCACAGCAAGAGCAGCGCGGCCGCCATGCTTACCTTTGTTATGGAACCTGGTAACACCCTTATTTATGAGTTTACCAGCCGTACCAGACCCCTCCCAATCTAAAATGGAGTCGTGACGCTGAAATGCAAGCGTACCGTGCTCCCGGCGGCTGCAGGAATACTGGTTTTGGCAGCCCTCGCCGCCTGCTTACTGTGGCTGCTCCCGCCGCCCCACAGGCCCTTGGAATACATGATCGCGGGAACAGCGGCTACCGCGGTTGCGCTGGGAGCGGTGTTCGCGCGGGTCGTGATGCGGTTTGAGGGATGCGGTCCGACCCAGAGACGCTGATAAAACAGGCGCCGCTATACCGCGGCCATGGCTTGCGGCTGAAAAGGCCGCCGCGAACAGGCGTTATACAAGATGCGGCGGACTTCGGGTTCGTAGAAGGGTTGGGCGAGCAGGTCGTAAGCGCCCAGGTTGAGGGCTTCGGCCCAGAAACGGGCGTCCGCCTGCGGATCGGTGACGATCACTTCGGTCTCCCGCGGGCATCCGCGGGCGAGATGCAGGACATCGAGCCACTTGCCATCGGGCAGGTAGGCTTCCGTGAGAATGACGTCGTATTCCGACTCGTTAAGCCTCGTACGCGCATGGCGCAGCGATTGCACATGCTCCAACTTCAAGGGAAGCTTATGCAGCATTTGGGAAAGGTGGAGGGCGTCTTCCTGGCGTCCGGAGATAAATAAGATGCGTGATCTCATTTCGCACTCCTTTATGAAGCTTCTTTAACTTAATTTTACTCCTGTTCCGTCACGGCAGAGTGACAGAATTCGGGAATTCGCGCTTCAGCGTGGCGTCAACGTACGAATGCTCTGAACGTGTCGGCCTCATACCGTTAAGGAGTGGCCGCGGATGCTAGGTTTTTCTCACTATTACTTTAGTGGACTGCCAAACTACCCCCGGACGCTGGCGGCGGGGATCTTGCGGAGCAGATCTTCCATGTTGCCGCGGCTCTCGCTGCCGATCGTGATGGCGCTCAGGCAATCTTGCGCCAGAGCGAATTGCAGCGCTTCATCGGCTTTGGCGCGCAGATCGCCCTGGCCGAGGATCTTCATGCCGACGACGCCTTTGCCCGCCTGCCGCATCTGGCGCAGGACGCCGATCACGGTTTGCGGGTCGGAATCCATGTGTAGTCCGGCGGGATTGAGGCGCGCCAGATCCACTTCCACCCACGGCTCGGCGGCGGCGGTCTTGAGCGCCTGCAAGGAGTGGCAGGAGGTGCCGTGGGAGCGCACCAGGCCGCGTTCGCGGGCCTCGCTGATCACGTCCATGCAGGGGCGCATGCGCACGTTCCAATCGGCGGCCTGCTGGGCGTGGAGCAGCAGCACATCGATGTAGTCCACACCCAGTTCGCGGCGGTAGCGGTCGATATCGGCCTTCATGGCGGCGGCCGTGGTGGTGTTGGTTTTCGTGAGGATGACGATCTTCTCGCGCGGCACGGTCTTGAGAGCCTCGCGGATGTAGGTGTGGCTGCCGTACTGGTCGGCGGAATCCCAGAAAGTGATGCCCTGGTCGAAGCCGGCGCGTAAGAGCTCGGCGACCCCGTGGTAGCCCAGTTTACGGGTCTGGTTGGAACTGCCGTTGCTGCCGTTGGTGCCGGTGCCCATGGCCATCCGGCTCACCTCGATCTGGCGCGGCCCCAGCGTGACACGGTCGTAGGCATTCTTGGGCTGCGCCGCCGCGAAAAGGTGATGAGGAAAGTGGTGTAGCGAAATGGCCCCGGCTATGCCCGTACCCAGAAAATGCCGCCGATTCATGAAAGCCTCCGATTGAATCGAAGTATAGCATTGCGGGCCGTCCGAGCCTCGGGATGCCGCTTTCCGCCGGGCCGGTCAGGGCAACCCCGAAGCATCCTCTGCCCCGCCTCTGGTAAGCTTATCCATTGATGACTGTCGATGAAATCCGTGAACTGATCGCCCTGGCGACGGAAACCGGCGTCGCGGAACTGGAAGTGCAACGCGGGGACAACCGCGTGCGCATCCGCCGCGCGCCCTTCGCCGCGCCGCAGGAGATCGCGCTCGCCGCGCCTTCGTACGCCGCCGCCTCCGCCCCCCCGTCTTTCGCCACCGCTCCGCCCGCCGCCCACTCCGCTATGGAAGCGCCCAGGGAGGGAGAGAAACCGCACGACCCCAACCTCGTCCTGGTCAAGTCGCCCATCGTCGGAACCTTCTACGAGGCTGCCTCGCCCGAGGCCCCGCCTTTCGTCCGCGTCGGCGAACGCGTGCAGCCCGGCAAGGTACTCTGCATTATCGAGAGCATGAAGCTGATGAACGAGATCGAGAGCGAAACCAGCGGCATCATCGAAAGCAAGCTGGTCATGAACGGGCAGCCGGTGGAGTACGGGGAGGCTCTGTTTGCCGTCCGTACGGTTTAAGAAGATCCTCATCGCCAATCGGGGCGAAATTGCCGTTCGCATCATCTGCGCCTGCAAAGACCTGGGCATTCAGACCGTCGCCGTCTACTCCGAGGCGGATCGCTACAGCTCGCACGTGCGCTTCGCCGACCAGGCCATCTGCATCGGACCCGCCAAGAGCGCGCGCAGCTACCTGGACATTCCTTCCATCATCAGCGCCGCCGAGATCACCGACGTCGACGCCATCCACCCCGGCTACGGCTTCCTCAGCGAGAATGCCGCCTTCGCCGAAGTCTGCGAAGCGTCGCAAATCAAGTTCATCGGTCCCCGGCCGGAAGTCATCCGCCTGATGGGCGTGAAGGAACGCGCCCGCGCGTTCATGCGCGACATCGGCGTCCCGGTGCTGCCCGGGTCGCCCGGCGTGCTCGCCACCCCCGAGGAGGGGCTGGAACTGGCCGCCAAGGTCGGCTACCCGGTGATTCTGAAAGCGTCCGCCGGCGGCGGCGGCCGCGGCATGCGCATCGTCAACGGCCCCGGCGAGTTGCCCTCGTTGTTCCTACAGGCGCAGAACGAGGCCGCGAGCGCCTTCAGTTCGCCCGATCTCTACCTGGAGAAGTACATCGGCGCCCCCCGCCACATCGAATTCCAAATTCTGGCCGACGAGCACGGCAACGTGGAAATTCTGGGCGAGCGCGAATGCAGCGTGCAGCGCCGCCATCAGAAACTGCTCGAGGAATCGCCCTCGCCGGCGGTTACCAATGCGCAGCGCGCCGAGATTTCCGCCGTCCTGCGCAAGGCCATCGCTCAGGCCGGGTACACCAATGCCGGCACCGTGGAGTTCCTCATGGATGAGGCCGGCAACCTCTACTTCATCGAAGTCAACGCCCGCGTGCAGGTGGAGCACCCGGTAACGGAGTTTGTCACCGGCATCGACATCGTCACCAGCCAGATCCGCATCGCGCAGGGCGAAACCCTGGCCGAAATCCTTCCCGGCCCGGTGGAATTGCGCGGCCACGCCATCGAGTGCCGCATCAACGCGGAGAATCCCGATACCTTCGTGCCCTCTCCCGGGCGCATCACCGGCTTCCACCTGCCCGGCGGCGCCGGCGTCCGCGTGGATACCTGGGCGTACACGGATTGCGTCATCCCGCCCTTCTACGATTCCCTGGTTGCCAAGCTGATCACCTACGGCAGCGATCGCGGGGAGGCCATCCGCCGCATGCAGCGCGCGCTCAGCATGTTTATCGTGGAGGGTATCCACACTTCCATCCCCATGCAACAGCGCATCCTCGCCGATCCGGATTTCCGCTCCGGACGCTTCGACACGAATTTCATCAAGCGATTCATGCCCGGCTCCAAATGAAACGCGGTCCCCCGGCCGCCCCGTCTTTGTGCGCGGCGCTCGGCCTGACTTGGCAGGGGGCGGGCATAACTCGTGCGATAATCTCTGAGAAATCGTGATTACCCATGTAACTCTTATGAAACATAGTTACAGAATCATGAAATCGATTTTACATATAGCGGACGCGGCGTACTGGTTCGACAGCGATGCCAACCACTTTGTGACGCCGCCGGAAGTAGCAGCCTTCTAAACGCGCCACGGGCCGGGCGGGGCAGACTCCCTTCCGCGAACCGATGGTGCTAAGATTGGCAGATTCCATGGCGGATTCTATCGCGCGGAAAGCCCTCCTGATTGCCCTCGCCGTTGCCATCCCTCCGGTTCTTGCCGTCCACCTCTGTACCGTAAACGGCGTGGCCCGGGCCGTATCGCTGGTATGGGGCGCGCTGCTGATTCTGGTTTCGTGGCTTCTGGCACGGTCGCTTTCCGGACGCATCCATCGCCTGACCGATTTCGCGGATCGCCTGCTGGACATGAGCGCCCCGCGCGCGCCGTTGCCTGCCGGCGGCGGCGAACTCGGAGATCTGGCTCGTGCTTTGTCCCACCGGGCGCCCCAAATCGAAGAGATGGTCAACCGTCTGACCAACGAACTTACGCGGTGCGAAGCCATTCTGGCGAGCATGGCCGATGGGGTGCTCGCCGTGGATGGGCGGCTCAACGTCACATTTTGCAATGACGCCTTCATTCAGGCGGTGGACCATCATGGTCCCACCGAGGGCGTTCCGCTGATTAAGATCGTGCGCGATCCCGCCCTGTTCCGAATCGTGAAGCAGGTCGTGGATTCGGGCGTGGCGCTGCGCCAGCGGTTGCAGTTGTCCACGCCGGCCATGCACTCCTTCGAGGTTCATGCCGTTCCGCTGGCGAGCACATCCTCGCGCGGCGCCATGGCGATTCTGCACGACGTGATGCCGAGCGAGCGGCTGGAACGCGTGAAGCGGGATTTCATCGACAATGTCTCGCATGAGTTCCGCACCCCGCTCGCCACCATTCGAGGATATGCGGAAACGCTGCTGGAAGGCGGCCTGGAAGATGAAAACAACCGCCGCAGGTTCGTGGAGATTATTCAGGCGAATGGCGAGCGGCTGAACAATATCGCCGCCGATTTGCTGACGCTGTCGGAGCTCGATTTCGGACGGCCGGGCGCACAACCTGGCCCCATCTCGCTCCACGATGCTTTGTGCGGCGCCATCCGGGCAGTGGAACCCGCCGCCCATTTGATGAACGTGCAACTGCGAGCCGGCCCGATTTCCGACTTGTACGTGTTGGGATACGGGTTCCGTCTGGAACAGGCGCTGATCAACCTGCTGGATAACGCGGTGAAGTTCAATAAACCGGAAGGCGAAGTGCATGTCCAGGTGCACGACCGGACGGCGGACAAAATCGAGATCCGAATCTCCGACGATGGTCTCGGAATACCGGTGGAAGACCGCTCCCGGATCTTCGAGCGGTTTTACCGCGTCGACAAGGCCCGTTCCCGCCAGGTGGGCGGCACCGGCCTGGGCCTTTCGATTGTGAAACATGCAGTGGAGCAGATGGGCGGAACCGTGACCGTCGAAAGCGAACTGGGGAATGGTTCGACCTTCATCGTGACGCTTCCCAAGGCGCCGCCTCCGCAAGTCCAGTTTTAACCATCCAGTCATCGAACGATAACAATCACCTAGTATCCTTGACGCTTAGCGCTCAAGTTCTGAGTTCCCACGCGGGCTTTCCGTCGAGAAATGCCCGCAAGCAACCTGGAATCAAATGATCCAATGCTAACGATTACTAAGTGCGTGTCTTCCTAAGTACGGATTGTCAAATTATGAAATCAAGGACTAAGAGTAAGATGTCTGTATTAGTGTGCATGGCAGCGGTTCTGCTGCCCGGGGGCTGGGCGGCCGATCCGGCGACGCCTCCCGCCAGCGTACCCCCCGCCACGACTAAGTCAACGGATATCGCCAAACTAAAAGCCCAACTCGATGCCCAGCAGAAGGAAATCGAACAACTGCTGGCCGCCCTGGCCGAACAGCGAAAATTGCTGGAGCAGGCCGGGACCGGCGGACAACCGGCCTCCACCACCGCCCCGCAGCACACCACCCCGGCGGCCGGCCTGATGGCGTCCACCACGCCCATGCTGGCGCCGCCCGCGGCCGCGAGCCCCACGCCCAATTCGAGCGCGCCCGTGCCGCAGGCCCTCGCCGAGGCGCCCGCGCCGCTGCAACTGAAAATCGGCCAAACCACCATCATTCCGATCGGCTTTATGGATCTCACCGCGGATTGGAAAGACAAGAATGCCGGCGGGTCTCTGGGCAGCAGTTTCGGCAGCATACCGTATAACAACGCCACTGCCGCCAAGCTCTCCGAATTCCGCTTCAGCCCGCAGAACTCGCGTATCGGCTTCCGCGTGGACGGCAACTGGAAGGGTGCCCACTTCATCGGTTACAACGAGTTCGACTTTCTCGGCACCAGCGGCACCAACAACCTTAGCGTCAGCAATGGCGCGTTTGTTCCCCGTATTCGCCTGTACTGGGTGGACGTTCGCAAAGACAAATTCGAATTCCTGGCCGGCCAAAGCTGGAGCATGCTCACTCCCAATCGGAGGGGCATTTCGGCGCTGCCCGGCGACCTCTTCTACAGCCAGGTCATCGACGTGAATTATATGGCCGGCTTGACCTGGACGCGCCAGCCGGGCGTCCGCTTCCTCTATCACCCGAGCTCCCAGGTGACCATGGGCGTCTCCTTCGAGAACCCGGATCAATACATGGGCGGTTCCGGCGGCGGATCCTCGGTAGTGCTTCCCTCGGCTCTAACCGGCCTGGCGGGTTCGCAGTTGGACAACGCCAGCAACGTCCAGACCATACCGAACGTGCACCCGGATATCATCGCCAAGATCGCCTTCGACCCGAGCGTCCGAGCCCACATCGAAGTAGCCGGAATCGAGCGCACCTTCAAGACCTGGAATACCACCACGGGCCAGCCCACTTCGGGCCAGTATTTCACCAAAGCGGGCGGCGGCGGATCGGTGAACGCCAACCTCGAGATCGTGAAAAACTTTCGGCTGGTCACCAACAACTACTGGAGCGATGGCGGTGGCCGCTACCTCTTCGGTCAGGCCCCCGACGTGGCGGTGCGCGCCGATGGCAGCGTCAGCCCCCTGCACTCGGGCGGCACGGTGGATGGCTTTGAAGCCGTGGTCAACAAGAATACCCTGTTGTACGCGTACTATGGCGGTATCTACGTGGGTAAGGACGTGGTGGTGGATGGCAACGGCACGAGCCTGGTTGGTTACGGCTACCGTGGCTCCGCCAACAGCCAGAACCGCGCCATCCAGGAAATCAGCTTCGGCTTCAACCAGACCCTCTGGAAGGACGCCAGATATGGCGCGCTCAACTTCATGGGCCAGTACGAGTTTTTGATGCGCGCTCCGTGGTACTGGGCCGCGGGCGTCGCCGGCGGCAAGGGCACCCACGACAACACCATCTATTTCAACTTCCGCTACACGCTGCCGGGCGGCGCGCCGGCGATCGAGTAACACCGCGATTTCACGATTCTGTAACGCGCCTGTCATATTGCATTGGGAAAATTGAGGTGTACAACTTATGAGAACGATTTCGGTAGCCCTGATGGGCTTACTTGTGGTGGCGGCTGCCCCGTTTGCGGCGGCGCAGAAACTGAACGCTTGCGGGGCGACCTTCCCGGACCCCATCTACAAAAAGTGGTTCAGTGTGTACGGCAAAGCCAACCAAGGCGTGCAGATCAACTACGAAGCCAACGGATCGGGCGGCGGCGTCAAGGGCGTGACGGATGGGACGGTGGATTTCGGCGCCTCGGATATGCCCATGACCGACCAGGAACTGGCGGCGGTGAAGAGCGGGAAAATACTCCACTTCCCCACCGTCCTCGGCGCCGTCGTGCCGATCTACAACCTCCCCGGCGTCACGCGGGAGTTGAAATTCAGCGGTCCCGTACTGGCCGATATTTTCCTGGGTACGATCTCGAAATGGGGCGACCCGCGTATCGCCAAGGAGAACCCGGGCGTGAAGCTTCCGAATGAAGACATCGTGGTAGTTCATCGCACCGATGGCAGCGGCACCACATTTGTGTGGACCGATTTCCTCGCCAAGGTCAGCCCACAGTGGAAGAGTAAGGTGGGCGCGGCCAAGTCCGTGAGTTGGCCCAAGGGGTTGGGTGGAGCGCAGAGCGCGGGTGTTACCGGCCTGGTCAAGCAGAACCCCAATTCCATTAGCTATGTCGAACTCCTCTACGCGCTGCAGAACAAAATCGGTTACGGCCAGGTCAAGAACTCCGCCGGAAACTTTGTGAAGGCGGATGTTGCCACCGTGACGGAAGCGGCTGCCGGCGCGGCGAAGAACATGCCCGGCGATTTCCGCGTCTCCATCACCAACCCGCCCGGCAAGAATGCCTATCCCATTTCGACCTTCACCTGGCTGCTGATCCCCAGCAAGTTTTCCGACCCTGCCAAGGCGAAGCAGGTCAAGGAAATGCTCCACTGGGTGCTGACCGACGGCCAAGTGTTATGCGCCGGTCTAAGCTATGCGCCGCTTCCCCAAGCGGTGGTCACCAAGGAGGAGAAGCAGATCGACGCGATCCACTAAGTTGGATCGCCGACGATCGCGCCTGCCAAATGGCCACTGCTACCGCGGCGGTTAGAGCAGTTAAAACGGCGACCCAAACGGGCGATATCATCGCCCGCTGGGTGGTAACTCTTTTCGCCGCCAGCCTGCTGGCGATGGCGATCCTGCTGGTATACGAATTACTCATCGGCTCGGCGGACGCCCGCGCCAGGCTCGGCATCTTGCATTTCCTGGCTTCCAGCAAATGGAACCCGGTCACGGAAGATTTCGGTGCGCTGCCGTTCGTGTATGGAACCGTCGTCACCTCCGTTCTGGCGCTGCTGATTTCGGTGCCGCTCGGCTTGGGCGCGGCCATATTTCTTTCCGAGCTGGCGCCGGCCGGTGTCTCCAACGCTCTGACGTTCGTGATCGAGCTGCTGGCGGCGATTCCCAGCGTGATCTACGGCCTGCTCGCCATCTTCACTCTGGTCCCCCTGATGCGCATGTACATCGAGCCGTTCTTGAAACGGACGCTGGGATTCCTCCCGTTGTTCCAGGGCACCATCTATGGCGTGGGCTTTCTCACCGCCGGCTTGGTTTTGGCGATCATGACCATCCCGTTTATCATCTCGGTTTCGCGCGAATCGCTTCTGGCCGTGCCGCGCGACCAGAGAGAGGCTGCTCTCGCCTTGGGGGCCACCAAATGGGAGACCACCTGGCAGATCGTGGTGCCGTACGCCAAACTGGGCATCCTGGGGTCCATGTTCCTGGGTTTGGCGCGCGCTTTGGGCGAGACGATGGCCGTCACCATGGTGATCGGGAACGATCCGAGCATCCACGCTTCGCTATTCGCCTCGGGCTATTCCATCGCCGCGGTGATTGCCAACGAATTCAGCGAGGCAGGCGGGAAAGTTCATCCGGCGGCCCTGGTGGAGCTTGGCCTGGTCCTGTTCTGTCTCACCATCCTGATCAACGGATTTGCCCGCCTGATGATTCTCGCGACCACATCCAAAGGGTCCAAGAGGCCATGAGAAGGCTTTCGTGGCGAAAAATCGTCAATGGCGTGATGCTCACGCTGACCGGGGTATGCACGGTTGTCACGATATCGGTCTTGTTTGTGATTCTCGGCTGCCTGCTCTACTTTGGAGCGCATTCCCTGAACTGGAACTTCTTCACCAGGCTGCCGCTCCCGCCGGGCGAAGAAGGCGGCGGGCTGGCGAATGCCATCGTGGGCAGCGTGCAGATTGTCGGGTTGGCCGCGCTGATCGGTATTCCCATCGGCTTCCTGGCCGGCGTTTATCTGGCGGAATACGAGGATAAGAATTTCGCTTCGCTGGTCCGCTACGTCGCCGACCTGCTGAACGGGGTGCCGTCCATCGTGGTCGGCATTCTGGCCTGGACGCTGGTGGTGCTTCCCATGAAGACGCAATCCGGCCTCGCGGGCTCGATTGCGCTCAGCGTCATGCTGATTCCCATCGTGACCAGGCAAACCGAACAGTTCTTGCGCGAGGTCCCGCTGGCGCTTCGAGAGGGCGCTCTGGCGCTGGGGGCCAGCAAGTGGCGGATGATCGCGACGGTCGCGGTCCCGGCGGGCAGCAAGGGAATCCTGACCGGCATGATCCTGGGAGTGGCCCGCATCTCCGGCGAATCCGCTCCGCTGCTTTTCACCGCCCTGAACAACCAGTATTGGGGCGGGCTCAGAGAGCCCACCGCCTCGCTTCCGGTGATGATCTACAAACTGGCTACCTCCCCGTATGACGACTTGAACCGTCAGGCCTGGGCGGCCGGCCTGGTGTTGATCACGCTGGTCCTGGTGGCCAATATCGCCGCCCGCCTGGTTCTGACGAGAGGTATTTCGGTTCCACGCGGCTAGCAACGAGAATTTTATGAGCACGGCACCCAACTACGCATCGCATTCCAAGACCGGTCAGACGCCGAGGGAAGCTACATTGCCGGCGCCTGTTCCGGCCCACGGTCCCAAGCTGAAGGCGAGTCACGTCAACTTCTTTTATGGTTCGTTCCAGGCGCTGCACGATATCTCGCTGGACATGCTGAGCAACCGGATCACGGCGTTGATCGGCCCTTCGGGTTGCGGCAAATCCACGTTCCTGCGGAATCTGAACCGCATCAACGACACCATTCGCAATTCGCGCATGGAAGGCGAGATCCTGCTGGATGGCGAAGACGTTCGCCATGCCGACGTGACCGGCTTGCGCCGGCGCGTCGGCATGGTCTTCCAGCGCCCCAACCCATTCCCCAAGTCGATCTTCGAAAATATTGCGTATGGACTGCGCATCAACGGCATGGCATCCAGGGGCGACATGCACGACAAGGTGGAGCGCAGTCTGAAGCGGGCGGCACTTTGGGAGGAAGTGAAGGACAAGCTTCACGAATCGGCGTACGCCCTTTCCGGCGGACAACAGCAGCGCCTGTGCATCGCCCGGGCGCTGGCCGTCGATCCCGAAGTGCTACTTCTGGACGAGCCCTGTTCCGCCCTCGACCCGATCGCCACCGCCAAGATCGAAGAACTCATGTTCGGGCTGAAGGATCAATGCACCATGGTCATCGTGACCCACAACATGCAGCAGGCGGCGCGGGTGGCCGATTTCACGGGCTTTTTCCTCATGGGCCGCCTGATCGAGTACGATAAGACGGACGTGATCTTCAAGACGCCCCACCACAAGGAGACGGAAGATTACATCACGGGAAGATTTGGGTAGCCTGAGCCTGGCTTCGAAACGCAGCCGCCTGCGAAGGCCCGGCCAGCCCGGGAAGGAAGGCATAACTCTTGCGCCACTTTACAATTGAACTCGAAGAACTGAACAACAAGTTGCTGGAGATGGCCGGGCTGGTGGAATCCGCCATCAACCGCAGTGTCCGTTCCCTGGTGGATCAGAACAGGGTACTGGCGGAGCAGGTGATTCGGGACGAGCCGAAGATCAACAGCATGGAAATGGAGATCGACGGCATGGTGACGCGGCTCCTGGCCCTCCGGCAGCCCGTGGCCAAGGATTTGCGTTTCCTGACGTCCGCTCTCAAGATCAACACCGATCTGGAGCGCATGGGAGATCTCGCCCAGCATATCGCCGAACGGTCGCTCTCCCTCATGCACCATCCGCTGGTCAAACCCATGGTGGACATTCCCAATATGGCTACCCTGGTGCAATCCATGCTCCTCAAGTGCCTGGACGCATTCGTGCAAGGGGATGAGGCGCTGGCCCGCTCGGTGCTTCTGGCGGACGACGAAGTGGACCGTTTGCGCGATGCCGTGTACGCGGAATTGCTGGCGACCATGCAGCGCGACCCGACGGTAGTTTCCGCCGCGGTCGATCTGATATTTGTGGCCCGCAACCTGGAGCGCATCGGCGACCATGCCACCAATATCGCGGAAGACGTGGTTTTCCTGATCAAGGGAGTCGATGTCCGGCATCACGCCGAAGAAGCCGAACGAGTCTGACGCAGCGGGGGAGCGGCCTGCGTAGCCGCATGTACACCAATAACGGTTAAGCTGGGAACGGAACGTGGAGGTCGCAACGATGCCCCGGGTTCACGCCTATCATGTCACCCCTTGCTTGCCGGCCCGCCTGCAGGGTCTGAATAAGCTGTCCCTGAACCTGCGATGGTCCTGGCACCACCCGACCATCGAACTCTTCCGCACGCTCGATCCGGACCTGTGGGAGGAGACCGGGCACAACCCGCGCCTCATCCTCGGTCGCATCGATCAGCGGCGCCTCGCCGAACTCGCTGGCGACGAGGCTTTCCTGGCGCAGATGGACCGGGAGTCCGCCCATCTGGACGAGTACCTCGCCGGCGCCGGCTGGTTCGCGGCGGCGCACCCGGAAGCCATGGGAATCCGCATCGCCTACTTCTCGGCCGAGTTCGGATTGACCGAGTGCATTCCGAATTACGCCGGCGGCCTGGGCATCCTGGCCGGAGATCACCTCAAATCGGCCAGCGACCTGGGCCTGCCTCTGGTTGGCGTCGGCCTGCTCTATCAGGGCGGCTACTTCCATCAGTACCTCAACGCCGACGGATGGCAGCAGGAAACCTATCCGATTAACGACTTCCACAACTTGCCCATCCAGCCGGTGGAGGATGGGCCGGGGAAGCCGCTCATGGTGCACATCGACTTCCCCGGACGGCGCCTGGCGGCGCAGATCTGGAAAGCGCAGGTGGGGAGAGTGCCGCTGTTCCTGCTCGATACCAACGTGGCGGAGAACGGCGCCGACGACCGGCGGGTGACCGGCGCGCTGTACGGCGGCGACCGCGAGCTGCGCATCCAGCAGGAGATCGTACTGGGCATCGGCGGCATGCGCGCGCTGCACGCGCTGGGCATACGGCCCACCGTGTGCCACATGAACGAAGGACACTCGGCGTTCCTTGGGCCGGAGCGGACCAGGACGATCATGGAGGAGGTTGGCTTCACTTATCACGAGGCGCGCCAGGTGACGGCGGCGGGCAGTATTTTCACCACCCACACGCCGGTGGCGGCGGGCTTCGACCGCTTCGATCCGGGGCTGGTGGATAAATATTTCGGCGAATACGCACGCAGCCTCGGCCTCACCAGCGAGCAGTTTTTGGCTTACGGAAGACAGGGCACCGCGGACGCGGGCGAGCCGTTCAATATGGCGTACCTGGCCGCGCGTCACAGCTCCTACACCAATGGCGTCTCCATCCTGCACGGCGCGGTGACGCGCCAGATGGCGCAACCCATGTGGCCCGGCTATCCCCTGGACGAGGTGCCGATCGGCTCGGTGACCAACGGGATCCACACGCGGTCGTGGATCTCCATGGAGATGAGCGCCCTGCTCAACCGCTACCTGGGACCGCAATGGGGCGAGAAGCCCGCCGATACCACTCTGTGGCAGCGCATCGACCGCATTCCGGACCAGGAATTGTGGCGGGTACACGAGAACCGGAGGGAGCGCCTGGTCAACTACGCGCGCACGCGGCTGGCCTCCCAGGTGCGGCAGAGAGGCGGCACCGACGCGGAGATCACGGTGGCCGGCGGAGTTCTTTCCCCCGACGCCCTGACCATCGGGTTCGCCCGCCGCTTCGCCACCTACAAGCGGGCCACGCTGCTGATGCGCGATTTCGATCGGCTGCTGCGCATTCTGACCGATTCGAAACGGCCCGTGCAACTCCTGCTCGCCGGCAAGGCGCACCCGCATGACAACGAAGGCAAGGAACTCATACGACAGGTCATCCGCTGCGCTCGGGACCCGCGGGTCAGGCGCAGCGTCGTATTCCTGGAAGACTACGACATTGCGGTGGCGCGGTACCTGGTGCAGGGAGCGGACGTATGGCTCAATACGCCGCGGCGGCCCAACGAGGCCAGCGGCACCAGCGGCATGAAACTGCTGGCCAACGGCGGGCTGAACCTGTCGATTCGCGACGGATGGTGGGACGAGGCCTACGACCGGGAGGTGGGCTGGGCGATCGGCAACGGCGAGGAGTACGACAACCCGGAATACCAGGATCAGGTGGAGTCCGAGGCGCTCTACCACATCCTCGAAAACGACGTGGTACCGCTCTTCTACGATCGCGATGCGGCGGGGATCCCGCGCGGCTGGCTGGCCAAGATGAAGGCGTCGATGAAGAGGCTTTCGCCCATCTTCAGCACCAACCGGATGGTCGCCGAATACGCCGAGCGCTTCTATCTCCCGGCTGCCAGCCGGTTGATCCGCCTGTCCGGCGACAAGGACCGTGTGCGGGCCCTGATGGACTGGCGGAAACGGCTGCACCTGCATGGAACGGAGGTGAAGGTCGCGCAAGTGGACGTGGACGGGAGCCGAGGCGAGTTTCTGGTGGGAGCGAAGGTCAAGGTCACCGCGCGGGTCTCGCTGGGCGGCCTCCCTCCCGGCGACGTGCGCGTGCAGGCCTACTACGGCGTCCTCACCGCCGATGGCCAGATAGGCAAGGGCTCGCACGTGGACCTCGGGTTGCGCCAATCTTCGGGCGCCGAGCACGTGTACGAAGGAGAAGTGGAGTGCCGGGAGAGCGGGAGCTGCGGCTTCGCGGTCCGCGTGGTGCCGTTCCAGGAAGACGCCATCCTGCCCTATGAATTGCCCTGGATCCGGTGGGAGGAGTGACGGGCGCGTGGCCCGGCCAGATCGACGGTCTCGGGGACGCCGTTGAGCGCCGAGGAGTCGCGCCGGACCGACGCCTGGAACAGCGTCCTGCGGCGACGGACAGAAACAACCGAAGGGAGATGAACCGGGGTGAAGGTCCGGAATCGAGTGAAGTTCAATGATCGCACTATTTAAGGCCCAAGCTCACCAGGTCGCTGAATACGCCGTATGCCGTCTGCTCCACCCCGGGGTTGATCGACACCGTTCCGAACGTGCCCATCAAATCCGTATGGAACAGAATCAGGTTGCTGGTTCCCGGCGTGCACGCCAGAATGTCGTTGCGCTCCAGCACCTCGGCGCGCACGCGCAGCGAGACGCCGCCACTGGTTCGCCGTCCGCGGCTCACCAGGCGCACCGTTTTGCCTTCGCGCGCGATCTCCATCACGCGCTCCGGCGTCAAACGCGTGATGCCGCGCGTGGTCACCCGTTGCGGCGTAGTTTGCGCGTCCATCAGCACGTTGGCCAGCGCCGCGGTCTTCGCCGCCGAGTCCCAGCCTTCCACGTCGTAAGCTCCATCGGCCTCCGTGATCCCCATCCTGCGCGCCGCCGCCAGACCGGCATCGAAGCTCTCGCCGCGCTCCATGCTCTCGATCACCACCTTCGACGTCGAATTCAAGACCCCCGTGAATCCCAGCACCTTGACGCCGGGCATGGTGTGCCGCCACAGGTTGAACACCGGCGCTCCGTCCATCACGCTGGATTCGAAGCGGAACTCGACGCCCTCCCGCGCCGCCGCGTCGCGCAGCGCCGCATAGGCGTGCGCAATCGGCCCCTTATTCGCCGTGACCACGTGCATGTGGCGCGCGATGGCCGCCCGAATGTGCTCCGCCGCCGGCTCGCCGGTCGATGGATTGAGCGTCGTCAACTCCACCGCCACCTGGGCGCGCGCCGCCTCCAGGAACTCCTCCACCGATGCCGCCCGCGGGCCGAATTCCGCGCCGTCCATGACCTTGGCGGCCAGCCCCGCCGCGTCCACCGCCGTGCCGTGCCGCAGCGTATGGATGCCCGTGACGGTGGATGGGAATTCCTTGCGCTTGTCGCGCAGCAGCCGCGCCAGCGCGCGCCCTACGTTGCCGTACCCGATGATCGCCAGTTTCAAGGTTCGATTGTAGCGTGTCTGCCAGCCGTGCCTGTGAAGTTTTCCGGGCACTCTGCCGATAGAAGGCGGCAGGAAGGATTGTTTCTTGGCAACTAAGACGTTTTGCATCGAGAGTGGCTCGTACCTGGACAATGCGCCGGACGGGCCAGGCGGTCGGATCGCGCATCGAGATACCCTCGACCCTGCCGATTGGCCCGCTTTCCGGGCGCAGGCGCATCGCATGCTGGACGACATGCTGGACTACACGGAGAACATCCGCGCGCGTCCGGTTTGGCAGCTGATACCGCAATCGGCGCGGGACGCATTCCGCCAGCCGCTTCCGCAAAAGCCGGCCGATCTGGCTTCCCTTCACGACACGTTCATGCGGGAAATTCTTCCGTATTCGGTGGGCAACGCCCATCCCGCATTCATGGGGTGGGTGCACGGGGGTGGGACTCCGGTCGGCATGGTGGCGGAGATGCTGGCGGCCGGGCTGAACGCCAACCTTGGCGGGCGCGACCAGATTCCCATCGAGGTGGAGCGGCAGGTGGTTCGATGGATGCGGGAATTGTTCCGTTTCCCCGGCACCGCCAGTGGCCTGTTCGTCAACGGCACATCGATCGCCAATCTGATTGCCGTCCTGATCGCCCGCACGCGAGCGCTCGGCCTCGGCGTGCGCCGCCAGGGGATCGCCGTCATGGGCAAGCGCCTGACCGCCTACACCTCGCAAGGCGCTCACGGCTGCATCGCGCAAGCCATGGACCTGGCCGGGTTTGGGACCGATATGCTGCGCCTCATTCCGATGAACGATCGATTTCAAATGGATATCGGGGCGCTCGCCGAAGCCATCGCCATCGACAAGCGTGCCGGGCGGGCGCCGTTCTTCATCGCCGGGTCCGCCGGCACGGTCGATACCGGGGCGATCGATCCTCTGGCGGCAATCGCCGATCTCGCGCGGCGGGAAGCGCTCTGGTTTCACGTCGATGGCGCGCACGGCGCGCTGGCGATGCTGGCGCCGGATATTGCTCCTCGATTGAGCGGGATCGAGCGTGCGGACTCCATCGCTTTCGATTTCCACAAGTGGGGGCAGGTACCCTACGACGCCGGGTTTATTCTCGTCAGGGACGCCGCCCTGCATCACCGCACGTTCGCGTCTCCGGCGGCCTATTTGAAGCGGCACACCCGCGGGATCGCCGCCGGCTCGCCCTGGCCTTGCGATTTTGGACCGGACCTGTCCCGCGGTTTCCGGGCGCTGAAGACATGGTTCACCATCAAAGCCTTCGGGACCGGGAAGCTGGGCGATATGATCGCAAGCTCCTGCGCGCTGGCGGAATACATGCAGCAGCGTATTCGGGGTGAACCGGCACTGGAATTGCTGGCGCCGGTTGCCCTAAATATCGTTTGCTTCCGCTACCGCTGTGACAACGCGGACGAGGTGAACCAGAACATCGTCGCCGATCTGCAGGAATCCGGCATCGCGGCGCCGTCGACGACCACGATCGATGGCTGTCTGGCGATTCGCGCCGCCATCGTCAATCACCGCACCGGCAAAACCGATATTGACGCACTGATCGATGCCGCCGTGGCGCTCGGTTCGGCCTATACCAACCGTGGCTAATACACCAAGCCTCGCGCAGGACCATGCCGGGCAGGTCATTGGTCTTGCCACGCTGGCCAGGGCCGCCTTCGAGGGCGCCGACCTGCGGCCGTTGCGGGCGCATTTGCTCGCCCGGCTCGCGCGCGATGAGAACGACGCCAACGCGCTCATGGATCTTTCGATCGTGTTGCAGCTCATGGGGCAGCGGGACTGTGGGCTATCGGTGCAAGCGTTGGCGCTCGAGATCCGGCGGCTGTTCTGTCTCCGGTGTCCGGGGAACCCTGCCGGAATCCGCCTGCTTGCGTTCTTGAGCCCGGGCGATTTGGCGCAAAACAATGCCTCGGAGTTCCTGGTCGAAGGATCGGACATCACTCTTTACATGCTGTATGTGGATCCGGATGTGCCATTACCGGCCACGCTGCCTGACCACGATCTGGCGATGGTCGCGGTCAGCGAAAGCGATAGGAATCGTCCGCTGTTGGGGCACATCGAAAGGCTGGTGAAAGCATGGCCCCGGCCCGTGCTCTGCGCGCCGAAGCGGATTGCCCGCTTGTCGCGCGACGGTGTATCGAGCCTGGTACGATCGGAGCCTGGCATGGTGGTGCCGCTCACGGCACGGATCGATAGAGAAACGATGGAGCGTATCGGGCGTTCCGAGTTGGCAGTCACTACGTTTCTCCACGACGGCGATTTTCCGGTCATCGTACGGCCGGTCGACTCGCAAAAGGGCCGGGGCCTGGTGAAGCTGGATACGGCCCATGCCATTCCCCCATATCTGGAAACCAGGCCGGAGCGTGCTTTCTATATGGCGCGCTACGTGGACTACCGGGGCCGGGATGGCCAATTCCGCAAGGTTCGGATCGTTCTGATCGATGGGCGGCCCTACGTCTGCCATATGGCAATCGCCGGGAATTGGATTGTCCACTATTTGAGCGCGGGCATGGTGGAAAGCGCGGAAAAGCGGGCGGAAGAGGCGCAGTTCTTCGCCAACTTCGACGACGGCTTCGCGCGCCGCCACCGCCATGCGCTGCGGGCCATCGCGGAGCGGCTGGAACTGGAATATGTCGGCATCGATTGCGGCGAGACCGCCGGCGGAGAGCTGCTGGTGTTTGAAGTCGATAGCGGTATGACGGTGCACGCCATGGATCCCGTCGACATCTTCCCCTACAAACAACCTCAAATGCGGAAGGTATTTAACGCATTTCGCCAGATGCTGATCGACACCTGCGACAAGCACGGGGATGGCGGGGTGCGAGGCGGGACGGACGATCGCCTTCCGTCGTCTGTCACCCCAAACAGCTATACGGCTTCGGTCTTTTCCTGCAATTCGGCGGCTTCCAGGAGGTAGTGGAGTTCGCGGCCGAGATTCGGACGAAGGCCGTTCATGCGGACGAACCGCGTCTGGTCGGGGGTCTCCGGGCTTTCCTGCAAGATCAGAAGGTCGCCCACCGCGAAATTGCCGCGGGCGCGGGATGCCGATTGCTGGGCACTGAAGGACTGCGTCACACGGCGTTTCTTCGTTTTCATTTGCATCTCCTCCACTCACGTCTCAGCGAGAACCGCCGGTCGGCTCTCGAGTCCAGGGCGCCGGCGCCGGATAGACCGAAGGCCGGCGCGGGGCTTTCGATGCTTTTGCGCCAGGGGCGGGCCGGCTCGCCAGGTAATCCCGCATGTGCTGTTCGGTGAGAGGGCAACTGGCCAGGTCCTCCCATTTGCGCCCTGCCTCCAATTCGGCGGCGATCACGCGCATGCAGAGAACAGGCCCTTCCTGGATGGCGACCCGCAAACTGTGGAACATCGCCAGGTTCGCCGCCACCTCGAAGCACTGCGTGGGCGCGCCGGGCGTGATGCGTTCAAAGCGGAAGTGCCGCAGGTTCTCCAGGTGCTGGAAGCCGACGTAGCGGAGTTGGGTGATCTCCTTGAAGCGGTCGGCGCCGGGATGAACGGCGGCGGGCGGTTCGAGCGAGACGTTGATCGCTTTGGAAGGCGAACGGCCGGCAGCTTCGAAGTGGACGAATTTCCCCTCGGCGAGCGCGGCGACATCGTAGGTCAGCACTCCGGCAAGGTTGAAGTCGAAGTTTTCGCCGCCTTCCGAGCGGATCGCGCCGCTGGTGGTCAGCTTACTGAATCGGGTGATCGTACCGAGCATCCACTCTCCTCTTTTCCCCGTGCGCGGATCGATCCGGCTGGCGGGCAATCGGCCGGCATGAAAGGCTCCGATCCTGGCAGTTTCTAAGAGGCGGGTGCCCGGATAACCTGACTTAGTTCAGGCCGTCCGAAGAGGGAGTAAGATGGCTCGCTCGATCTTTAGGATAGTTGAATTTGGCTGCGTTGTCAAAGAGCCGATCGATTTCTTGTCGCGGCAAAGTAGAAATGTCCTATTCCAGCAAAGTAGAAATGTCCTATAGGCCGCGATTTGCAGACTCCCCCTTTCCCTCTTCTGAGAACGTGCTCAGAACGGCGCGGAGCTGTCAAGGGCGCGCCGTTCTTGCGCGGCGAAGCGAGCCCTTGACAGCGAGCACCGTTCTAGACAATTGACACGGAGGGAAAGGGGGCCCGCCAAACAGCACTACTGCGCTCCCAAAATAGGACATTTCTACTTTGCTGCGACAAGAGCCGATCGATTTCTTGATGGCGGCCCATAAAGATAATCTATGAAGCGCGCGGGCAAAACCATTGCGAGGGGCGGCGCCCGTCATCGACAATTAATATTCACCCATGAAGCCCAACGAACTGCAAAACTTTTTGATGCTCTCCTACGGGGAGCTGGAAGAACTGAACCTGTCTGCCAAGGCGCAGCGGCAGGGCCGCGTGCCCATGCACCAGATTCAGGAGGAGCGCCTCAAGTACCTCTCCGACGAGAAGCGCATTAAGGCGGTGACCGTCCTGTTCAGCGACCTGGAAGGACGCCTCCACATGCTCGATTACGACAAGAAGTTT
>JBEKDV010000069.1:0-29106 GCA_050014175.1 Candidatus Solibacter sp.
ATGGGCGGCGGCAATATCTGGCACGATAGCACCGTAAATGTCCAGGTGTTCTCCACTGGGACATTCACCCTGACCGCCTCGCCGATCACACAGAGCGTATCGTCACCGGGAGTGAACGCCACGTTTGCAATCAACGTGGCTTCGGTGAACGGCTTCACTGGACAGGTGGCGTTCAGTACATCCGTGCTGCCCGCTTGCGTCGCGCCAACCTTTCCGTTGATGACTGCACCGGGCGCCGGAAACCTGGTCCTGGGGACGTCGAGTTGTGCCCCGGGAACGTATGCGGTGAGCATCGTTGGCGTCAGCGGAGCGGCCAACACGTCTGTGCCCGTGACGCTGGTGGTGCAGGGGCCGCCAGCGCCCGCCAACATCATCAGCCCCGGCACCGGCAGCACTCTGAGCGACCCCTCACCGCTATTCACTTGGGATTCGGGCTCTCAGGTGACGGGATACCAGTTAAATGTAGCTACCACTGACGGCCCCGCGTGCTCCGCGCAATATACCGGCGGTAGCCAATCGGCCGTCATGGGCTTGGCCCCGTGCTGCACAAGCCAACGTGGCCTGTTAGCCACACTCACATCCACCTTCGCCTCGGGCCCTTCGCAATCTCGAAGCTACAACTACACCTGCGGACCGGTTACGGGGCCGGGGGATTTCACCTTTAAGCTGCCCGCCTCGCTCACCGTCGACGCGGGGTTCCAGTCGTCGCTTCTCGCCACGATCATTCCTGCCGGGCAACTTGGCTCATCCGTGAGCTGGTCCTTCACCCCGAACAACCCCGGAATCACCGCCGTATGGGCCGTGAATTCGCAGCCGTCCCTCTCCGCCACCACGGCAACCGCTACCTTGACGGCCGCGGCTTCCCTTCCTCCCGGCGCCTACCAGCTCACCGTCACGGCCGCTACCCACGGCGCTTCAGCCATTACCCACTCGGCGAATGTCTCAATTTCGGTTCAAAAGCCGTTCCGCGCCCAAAGCGAGACCAACATCGGACCCATATCGTTTCTGGAATACGACACCCGGCCCGGGCTGGGAAATTACCCGCTGCTGATCTCCCTCTGTGGCGCCGGTTCCAGTATGCGCGCCTGCTACCAGCAAGTGATCTTGCGGAAATACGCCAACCAGCTTGGCGTGACCCCGGCACCGGCGCAGAGCGACATCTCCGGGGTGCGCTTCATGTTCGATCTGACAGACGCTCTGACTTACTCTGGCGACAGCGCCGCGCTCAACCAGACGTGGGTCACCAACGTGGAGGCCTTCTTCCAGGACCTCTACAACGCCGGCATCTACAAAATCACGCCCAACATTCGGGAGTGGACCGCCGTTCCCCCGAACCAGAGGCAGGGAATACCGGTATCACAAAGCGACACCGCCTTCACGAGCCTGACCAGTTGTCCGCAGATGTACGCGAACTACAGGCTCGTGCGATTCACGCCGACCGCGCCGTACGCAGAGGTCTGCTCGGACGGGGGCACTCTGTGTACGATTAACGACCTCACGAATTATGGTAACTGGGACCTCGACCGTGCCCCATATGAATGTGCCGTGCAGAACCCGCACTTCGTAGGCTGGAGCCGCATCTACGATGTGGTCGACGCCATGCTCCAGGCCGCTCGCGATAACGCCCTGACAGTGGAGGAATTCGACGCGCAAAACGAAATCCTGTTATCGACCTATCCCGCCCGGGCGCGTCTGATCGTGGACAATACGAACAATAACGAAGACGTATTGGGAAATGTCGCGACCGGCCTGAGAAGTCTGCGCCACTCCATGCAATCTCAGGGTTTCGATCCGGGGAGGGTCACTTATTCCGTGACAGATGACAATCCGTCGACTCCGAACGGAGAGTGTCCTCTCCTCAATCCCCCGTATTTTGGGGACTCGGCGCGTCTCCTTGGCCTCTCCATGCTGAGTGCGACCCTTGCGGCGGGCGGTCCATTCGGGAGTTTCAATTGGCAGTGGGATCTCCCTGGCGCTGGTGACACCCAGGTCCCTGCCTCCTCTTACACGTGGACGGGCTTTGCCTGCGGCGCTGCGTTAGGTCTCGACGGCCGTCCTCTGGGCGCCAGTTTCCTCCAGGGAATCACTCATTCCTCGCCGACAATCGTTGACGTGCACTCGGGCCCCTGTGTGGTGATACCGAAGATCGTGGCCAACCTGCCACCGGGTACTCCTGACCCCAATAACACCAACGGCTGGGGACAGTGCAATTGGAATGCGCAGGCCGAGCTAGGCGTAGCGACGTGGGCCAACGTACAGGGCGAAGCGACCAAGATGGGAAATGCTCTTGCAGCTTTCCTGAACAGCCGGCAGCAGACGGACGCTAACCTGGCTAACGCCCTCGTCATGCTCGGTGAGACTCATGGGCGGCTGAATAACGGATGCCTCCTGGACCCCAATGCGGTGAATGGGTACGACCTCTTCCACGTAACCTGGGACCCATCGACTGGTGCAAGCACTGCCGAAGGTTTCGGGAGCAGTAACCTTATAAACGCAACGCGCCTTAACGGTCTACAAGCAAGCCTCGTCTACCGCCCGTGGGAATATCTGCAACAAGGACCCGATGACCCCAGCAAGCCCGCACCCCCTACGCCTCAGCCGGGCGCCTGCAACACCATTGTCACCAACCCGCCATACACTCCGGTTCGCTAGGAGGACTCGAACATGACCCGCATAACCACATACCGAATCCTACCCCCGGGACGATGCTCCATGGCGAGATCTCTTACCGCCTGCCTGTTCGGTCTTACAGTCTTGCTTTCGCCGCTCCGCGGGCAACAACTGCCGGCTATTACCTACGCGGCCTCCCTGGAGGCCATGAGCGGCATGACCAGCGATGCCCAGGGGAATGTGTATGTGGTTGGAAGCTCAGGTGCCGTCACAGCCGCGACTCCTGGCGCGGCCTACGCAACTCCGCCACTCCCCGGCGGTTATGCCACTAACTCCTACCTGATCAAACTCGATCCGCAGGGCGGCTTGGTGTTCGCCACCTACCTCCCCGGCACCGCCTTCGGCGTGGCCGTCGACCACAGCGGCAATGCCTACGTGGGCGCCTACACCATCAGTGTTACCGGAGAATGGCTGGGATTTCTGGTCGCAACGGTGGATCCGACCGGTGCCACAGTAACAACAGCCAAAGCCGACGGCGGAGTCAGTGCTGCGAACAGCTTCGCCCTGGACGGACAGGGTAACGTCTACCTGGCCGGCAACACAGGCACAGCGGACCTTCCCACCACTCCCGGAGCCTTTCAGCCTAAGAAAAGCTGCCCCGCCAGCGGCTGCAACACAGGCTTTACAAACGGCTACGTTATCAAGTTAAGTCCCAAGACCGGGCAGGTGATCTACGCCACGTACCTGGGAGGTTCGTGCCCTGCGTACCTGGGTGACGCTATCCGGCAACTTCTATGCCACGGGTTCTACCTGCTCCACGGACTTTCCCGTAACGCCCAACGCATATCGGACCACTCTCGCCACTAATACCACAACTTTTATAACCAAACTGGATCCGTCGGGCGTGGCCGTCTATTCGACCTACTTCGACGCCCGCACTCTATACGGGGTGGCTGCCGATGCGTCCGGTGCCGTGTTTGTTACCGGACTTGCCCTGACGGGCACACCTCTGATACCGGATGCTGCCTCTGGCGGAGCGGTGGTTGCCAAGCTCAGCCCGGACGGCAGATCGTTGATCTTCGCTTCGCTCTTCGATCCCGACGGGAGTGGCGGCTGGGTTGCCGTCGATGCTTCCGGGAGCCCGACCGTGAGCGGCGCGACATATGGGACACGGTTTCCTCAAACTACGCCGCTTCAAGGCCAGCGCGGCAACACCAATCCGCCGACCATCTGCGATCCCGACGGCAACATCCCGTGCCGCGACGCCTTCCTGCTGAAACTCGATCCGCTGGGAAAACAGGTGATCTGGGCAAGCACCCTGGGCGGAGCGGGGGACGACTCCGGGGGGACCGTCGCACTCGATTCCGCCGGCAATACCTACGCCTGGATCGCTGGATTTGCCGGCTTGCCCCTCCCCGGCACCGTCGGCGGCGGCAATAGCATCATCAAGGTCGAGCCCGCCGCCGGCCCGCCACCGCTGTTCGGTGGCAAGAGCGTGGTCAGCAGCGCCGGCTTCACTCCCGGCATCGCCGGGGGTAGCCTGGTTTCCATCTTCGGCACAGGACTCTCCACGGCGGACGGCATTGTGGCCGCTCCCGGTTTCCCCTTGCCCACCACACTGGCCGGAACCTCCGTCTGGTTCGGCGGAGGCCTGGACGGAGGGCGTCCCGCGCCCATCCTCGCAGCGGCTAAAGTCAACGGCCAGGAGCAACTCAACGTTCAGGTCCCGGTCCTCGGCAACGCCTTGGACTACCCCGTTGACCTCCTCAGCAAGGTCATCGTGCGCAAAGGCCGCGCCTTGGGTTTCGCATTCGATGTGAATGCGTTTATTGAAGGCTGGCCCAGTATTTTTCTGAGCGCGGACGGCGAACCCATCGTCACCCACGCCGACTACAGCCTCGTTTCCGCATCCAGCCCGGCCCACGCGGGCGAGACCGTCGTCATTTTCGCCACCGGCCTCGGAGCGGTGAGCCCGCCCGTAGCCACCGGAGTCGCCGCGCCGTTGTCGCCGCTCTCGACGACGGCTGTGCCGTTCAGCGTCGCCATCGGTGGCCAGAACGCTCCGGTCGCATTCTGTGGTCTGGCGCCCGGGTTTGCAGGCCTGAACCAGGTCAATGTTCTGGTGCCCGCTGTTTCCGCAGGACAGGTTAAGCTCACCCTCGGGGTCGGTACCAGTGTTCCGGTCACCGTCACCATTGCGGTTCAATAAACGTCTCGGAGGAACCATGCCACGCTATATGACCATACCCGCGCTCGCCGTCATTCTCGCCGTCCCCGCTCTGGCGCAGAACGGGACGGCCCAACTGACGGGCGTCATCGTCGACGAGAACGGAATGCCGTTGCCCGGAGCGCACGTTCTCTATACGCGCGTCCCGCACCTCGTTCAAGGGGCGGACGGCAGGTGGCGCGACGCGCCCGGCGAGACGCCGTTCTCGTCCCAGGCGGCGAGCGACGCCATCGGCAAGTACCAGATCCCTCAATTGCCGGCCGGCGACTACAACCTCTGCATGTACGCCCCCGGATATCTTGCCACCTGCGACTGGACGGGATGGCAGCGCGCCACCGTGGCCGCCAGTCAGGCCCTCGACCACGGCACCGTGCAGCTCGTCAAGGCCGTGACGGTAACCATACGCGTCAACGACCCGCACCGCCTGCTGGGTTCGGCAAACCAGGTCTCGGCGCCCCTGGCTGCCGGGGTGCGCGAACAATCCGGCCGCTTTCACCCCGCCACGGAAGTCGCCACCGATAGCGTCGGCCACACGCTGCAAGTCTCCGTTCCGTACGCCACGCCGCTCAAGCTATGGCTCCACAGTTGGCGGTTCCTCCTCACGGACATTGGTGGCGCTACGGTCGACCACCTGGGCGCCCAATTCCCTTTCCAAGTGTCGGCGAACGGCGTCTCGCCCAGTTATACCTTCAACATCACCGGCGAGGCGCCGAGATAAACGGGTGGGGCCTGCTTTACCACCCAAACCGCCCAGGTGACCTCGCCGTGACGGCGCAGGGACCAATCAGGCGCGCACCTTAAGCGGCCGGCGGCGCGCTCAGTCTCACTTTCCACTCGTCCAGGATGGCGGCGGTGGAGGTGGTGCCGATGCGGGTGCAGCCGGCCTGGTAAACTTCCAGCGCCTGGTCGAGGGTGCGGATGCCGCCGGCGGCTTTGACGCCGATTTCCTCGGGGAGGTGTTTGCGCATGAGCGCGATGTCCGGCAGGGTGTAGCCGGAGGGGGCGAACCCGGTGGAGGTCTTGACGAAATCGACTTCGGCGCGCTCACAACACCGGCAGGCGATGATCTTCAATTCGTCGGTGAGGTAGGCATTTTCCAGGATCACCTTGAGCAGCGCGCCTTCCTTGTGGCAGAGCTCGGACATCTGCAGAAGCTCCATCTGCACGTACTGAAACTCGCGGGAGAGCAGCTTCGAGATGGCGATCACCATATCGATCTCGCGGGCGCCGCGGCGCACCAGATCGCGCGCTTCGTAGAGCTTGGTGGCGGTGCCCTGGGAGCCGTGCGGGAAGCCGCAGACGGCGCCCGGCTTGACGCCGCTGCCCTGGAGCGTGCGCACGGCCAGGTCGATATCGCAGGGACGAACGCTGACGCAGGCGATGTTGTACCGTTTGGCGAGTTCCAGTCCCGCAATCACCTGTTCATCGGTGAGTTCCGGAGCGACCAGCGGATGATCGATGAGTTTGGCCAGCGCGTCCGGGGTGGCGAGCGGAAGCATCACTTCTTTTTCTTGGCGGGGGTGCGCGCGGGGGCGGCCGGCACTCCGCAGTTCAGGCCGAGCGCTTTGCGCTCGGTGCAAGCCTGCACGCTCTGGTCGCTCTTGGGGTAGCGCTTGATCACTTCCATGAATTCGTTGGCGCCTTCGGTCTTGTGTCCCGGCATTTTGACCAGGGCGCGGCCCTTGTAGAGCAGGGAATCCGCCGTCTTGTTGTTATCGGGATACTTCTCCAGCACCATGTCGAATTCCTTGACGGCGGCATCGTAGTTGTTTTGCACGAAGTGAACCATGGCGATGTAGAACTGCGCGTTGGGGGCGTAGCCGGTGTTGCCGTAATACTTGAGATAGTCGCCGAACTCCTGCACGGCGAGATCGTACTTGCCGCTGACGTAGTCCTGGCGCGCCGCATTGTACATGGTTTCGGCCGACACGGGGGGCACATCGGGCACGGCATTGGGTTGACCGGGCTGGCCGGGCTGGCCGGGTTGGTTGGGCGGCGGCGCCGGGGGCGCCTGCAGCACTTTGATGGCGTTATTGATATCGGTCAACTGGGCCTGCAAGCGGTTCATCAGGGCGGCGAGATCGCCGACCGCCTGGCTGAGGGTGCGCAGGTCGCCGCTCATTTCGTTGAGGCGGGTGGAGAGGCCCACCACCGGAGTGGCGATCTTATCGGTCTGGTCGCGCAGGTTCTTGTCGAGGTTGCTGGAGATGACGGCGACGCCGGTATTGGCCCGGTTGGCGGCCTCGATGGCTTGGCGGGCGAGCTCCGTGACGGCGGCGAACTTCTCGTCCTGCGACCGCTGCAGGTCTTTGATCTGCTGCTGCAACAAGGCTACGTCGCGCTGTAATTCCTGGATTTCCTTGCTGGCGGCGGGGGCGAGAGCGGGAAACGCCAGTAACAGGCAAACCAAAAGGCTTCGGGATTTCATACAACTCTCCTGACTGCGTGAGGGGCAGCGGTGAAGCTGCCCCGTCTTTTCGACAGGCCGGGAGGCCTGTCCCACGCGGCGATGGACTGTGACTTTACCCTACTGTCCGGCCGCAAAGTGGACGCGCCGGTTCTTCTGCCAGCAGGATTCGTTCTGCTCGGTGCACTGCGGGCGCTCCTTGCCGTAGCTGATGGTCTTCAGCCGGTCGGCGGAGACGCCGAGTCCCTGGAGGAACTCCTTGGCGGCGCTGGCGCGGCGGTCGCCCAGTCCGAGGTTGTACTCGGCGGAGCCGCGCTCGTCGCAATGGCCCTCAACGACGATGGACGCATTGGGAAAATCGTTCAGGATGCTCTTCAGGGCCGCGGCATCCCTGGTGAGAGTGTCGCGGGCGTCGCTGCGAATGTCGGTCTTATCGTAGTCGAAGTAAGCGTCCAGGACGTCCGACGCGAGGCGCTGGTCGATGGTGATGACGGGCGGCGGCGGGGGTGGCGGCGGAGGCGGCGGCGGAGCCGACACGTTGACCGTGGCTGTGGCCGTGTTGCTTCCACCCGGACCGGTGGCGGTCAAGGTGTAGGTGGTGGAATCGCTCGGGGTGACGCGACTGCTGCCAGTGCTCTGTACGGTGCCGATGCCCTGGTTGATGGACACGCTGGTGACGGTACCAGTGACTTCCCAGCGCAAGGTGGACGTCTGGCCACGCTGAATCGAGGTGGGCTCCGCCGTGAACTGCGCCACGGTGGGAGCGGCCGGCGGCGGCGGCGGCGGTTGGACCACCGGAGGTGGAGGAGGAGGTGGGGCCGGGGCCGGCACCTTCTTCTTACATCCTGACGCGAACAGCGCCAGCGCGAGCGCCAGACAGATGATTGAGAACTTCCGTTTGCTGAACATGAACATCGCCTCCTAAACTCGTTACCTTCCCCACACGGGTCTTTCATTCTGCCCGGTTGTGGTCAATGGTTGCAACTGGGTGCCATCGGCCAGCATGGTGTAAATCTGGCTGGAATTGCCGCGCGTTTTGGCGAACACGATGTGGACGCCATCGGGCGCCCAACTGGGATTCTCGTTCTTGCCGTCGCCATGCGTCAACTGCACGTACTCCTTGGTTGCAACATTCATGGTGAATACGTTGAAGGCGCCGGTGGCGTATCCCTGGGTCCAGGCAAATGCGATGCGCTGGCCATCGGGGTGCCACGACGCGTTGGACGCTTCGCCGATACCTGGTGTCAATCGCTCTAAATCGGCTCCATCCATACTCATGCGGTAAACCTGCTGCGGACCGGAACGGCCCGAAGAAAATACCACATCGGCCCCGGTCTTGGGATTGACTTTCGGCTCGACTTCGATGGTGCTCGAAGAAGATATCGGCCGAAAGCCCGTCCCGTCCAAATTCGCGGCGAAGATCCGGCAACACCTGCCCGTACCCGCGGAAGACGCGTAGACTATCTGCTTCCCGTCGGGCGTAAACGAGCCGGCCTGATTCACCGACGCAATCTGATTGTAATAGCGCAAATCGCGAACCGGATCCACTGAAAAGATAAATATAGCAGGTTGCCCATTCACCCAGCTAGTGAACGCTACTTTCGATCCGTCGGGAGAGACGGTCGGGTAGGTGGAGATATTGTTGAAACGCGTGATTTGACGCTGGTTCCTGCCGTCCGGATCCATCACCCAGATTTCCTTGTGGCCGGTCCGGTTGCTGGAGAAATAAATATGCGTGCCGAACAGGGACTGGCCGCCGAACAAAGTAATAATGTCGGCGGCGAATTCGTGGGCGACTTTGCGGGCGCCGGTTTCGTCCACGGTCCCCAGATAGCGCTTGCCGACGAGCTGCGCATTAGCGGGAGTATCCTTGCTCAGATCGTAGAGCCAGCCTTGCAGCACCAGCACCCCGTTCTGCGCGCCGGTGTAGCCGAAGGCGAGGTAGTTGGCCTGCGCCGGAGGGCTGGACCAATCGCGCATCCAACGGCCTCCGCCGGTGGGTGGGACAACCGGCTCCGGCGGCTGCCGGCGCCCGCGGGCGGGCGGCGCGGCGGTCGGCGGCGCGGGTTGCTGGAAATCGGAGGGCTGCTGCGGCACGAAGGTGGGCAGCGAGGTCTTGGCGACGATCTTCAGCCGGCCGGAGGTCCTGACATCGGCGGAAAGGGTTTCATTGAAGGCCTCCATGAACTTCTGGGCGTCGCCGGCTCCCCGCAAATCGGGTATGGCGATGGCCGGTATGCCGCCCTCCTTGGGCACCCAGATGGTGGCATCCTGTCCCGCGAGGATACACAGAGATCCGGCCAGCGCGACGGCGAAACAGACGAATTTTTTCATGCGTGAGTCCTCTACTCCTTCAACTGGAACAAGAATTCGATTTCCGCGTCGTTCTTGGGAAACTGCGGCGGCAGCGCGGGAAACGGCGCGGCGTCCATGACGGCGCGCTGCGCGGAAATATCCAGCGCCGAGATGCCGCTTCTTTGCGTGATGTGGATGGCGGTCACATGGCCGTCGCGGTGGAGCGTGAAGGTCACACCGACCACCGGCGCATGGTTGGCGCGAATGTCGGTGGTCTTCCAGTACTGCGCCACGCGGTTGCGCAAGAGGTCGGCATAAGCGCCGAATTGATTGCCGAACGGGGAATTGTTGCCCACGCCCACGCCGCCGCCGCCGGCCAGCGCAAAGTCCGAGGTGCTCACGCGCGTGCCGGCGGTGCTATAGAGCTGGTTGGCCAGATCTTTTTGGGTGGCGCGCCACTTGTCGGGCGGCGCGGCGGCCGGCGTGGGCCGCGACTTGGCACTGCGGCTGGCGATGGGGATGGCTTTTTCATCGGCCGCCGTCACCTTCGGCATGGGCTTGGATTTAGACACCGGAACGGGCACGGCGGAGTCCGTATCGCTGGCCACCGGATTCTTGGCGCCGGCATGCGGCGGCAGCGGGATGCTGGAAACGGGGGTCACGGCCACCGAGCCAAAACGGCCGCCGTTGGGGTCGCCCATGGAGATGGTGTTGCGGCTCTGCACCCAGCCGGCGGTGATGACGGCGCCGAAGAGCAAGCCGTGGAAGGCGAGGGCACCGAAGAAGGACGGGGCGAGGCGTTCGGGTTGATCCAAAATGTCGACGTGCGGCGACATTACCTGCGGACCTTGGAGGACGAATCCTCGGGTTGGGTGACCATGTTGACCTGGAAGCCGGCGGCGCCGAGTTCGGCGGTGACCTGCGCGATCGGGTCCCAGATGGTTTCCTTGTCGGCGCGGACGTAGACGCCCTTCGCCTTGCCGTACTTCTGCCGGATGGTGGCCGGGAGATCGTTGATGTTCACGTCGTCGGCATTCAGCTTGATGACGCCATCCTTGGTGATGGTGACCACCGGCATCTCCTGCTGGCCGCTTTCCTTGACGGGTCGCACCTTGGGAACGTCCACCTCGATGCCGAATTCCAGCACGTGCGCGGTCAGCATGAAAATGATGAGCAGCACCAGGACGACATCGACGAACGGGGTGACGTTGATTTCCGAGATGGAGGCGCTACCGCGCCTGCCGGACCGGTATCCGCCGCCATTGGTGGAGAAGGCCATGGCTACTCTCCGAAACTGCGCTCGGCCATATTGAGGAACTCGAGCGAGAAATCGTCCATGCGCGCGCCCAACTCGCGGATCAGGTGGCCGAAGTAGTTATAGAAGATGGCCGCGGGGATGGCGGCGAACAAGCCGACGGCGGTGGTGATGAGCGCCTCGGAGATGCCGGGTCCGACGGCCTTGAGGCTGGTGGAGCCCATCTGCGAGAGGTCCTGGAAGGCGCGGATGATGCCCATCACGGTGCCCATCAGCCCGATAAATGGCGTGACGGAAGCGGTGGTGGCCAGCCAGCTCATGTTGCGTTCGAGCTTGGCGATTTCCTCGCTGATGCCCAGTTGCAGGGTGCGCTCCAGGGCCGTGCGGTTGGTGACGCTGCCGCGCAGTTTGACCTGCCGTTCCAGCTCTTCATAGCCGAAATCGAAGACGGCGACCAGCGGCGAGGGGCGGAACTGCTCGCTCGCCACCATGACGGCTTCCATGCCGCTGGCCTTGCGGAAGGCGCGCAAGAAGCGCGAATTCGCCCTGGCGGCGCCGCGCAGGGCGCCCAGCTTGGAGAAAATAATGGTCCACGAATAGACCGAAAAACAGACCAAGACGCCCAGCACGGCCATGAGGGCGGGGCCGCTATGCTGGACCATTTCCCAGAGATCTGTCTGCAGGAGGAAGGCTACCGGAGTCTCGAAGAGCAAATCGTCTCCTAAGTTCAAATCTATCATAGAGACGCCCGCGCGCTGCAAAAAGTCGGTGGGGTTCCGTACGTGCGGGCATGCCATTCACCGAAAGACGCAGAGAACGCAGAAGCAAACGCAAAACCAGGCCCGACGACAGCGGCAGAACCTTTTCTTGGTCTTCTCTCGGGATGCCTGCCTTGGTGGGGCAGGCTTCAGCCTGCCAATCCGCTTCGAAGCTCGGACTCTTCTTCCTCTGCGTCTCTGCGGTGAAATCGCTTCCTCGTTCGGTTCCGCATTCCCCGTTTTTCACCCCACCCGTTATAATCGCACTTGGCATGCTGCTCGAGCTGGTAGTGGAAAACTATGCGGTGGTGGAGCGGTTGCGCGTCCATTTTCATGCCGGGCTCAACCTGCTGACCGGAGAGACCGGCAGCGGGAAGTCCATCGTGGTGGACGCGTTGGGACTGCTGCTGGGCGGGCGGGCTTCGGCAGACATGATTCGCACCGGGGAAGCGCGGGCGCGCGTCGCCGGGATCTTTGAGGTGCGCGACCAGGCGGCCGTGCGGCGCCTGCTGGAACCGGCCGGGCTGGAAGTGGAGGACGGCGAACTGCTGATTGAACGCGAGATTCTCTCCGGTGGGAAATCGCGGGCGTTCGTCGGCAGCCGCCCCGTGGCCGTGGCGCTCCTCAAGGACCTGGCGCCCTTCCTGGGCGATATTCACGGACAACACGATCAGCAGCTTTTGTTCTCCGGCGAGGCGCAGCGCGACATGCTGGACGCCTTCGCCGGAGATCGCGACCTGCTCGACGGCGCGGCGCGGCTCTATCGCGAGTGGCGCTCGGCGGCGGCGGAGTTGGAGGCGTTGGAGCGCAACGAGCAGGAGAAGCTGCGCTTGCTGGATTTGTGGAGTTTCCAGCGCCAGGAAATCGAGAACGCCGCGCTCGCGCCGGACGAGGATACGCAACTGGAGAACGAGCGCAGGGTGCTGCAGAACGTCCAGAAATTACAGGAAAGCGCGGGCACGGCCTACGACGCGCTGTACGAAAGTCCGGAATCGGCCGTGGCGCTGGCGCGCATCGCTTCCAAGCGGGTGGAGGAGTTGTACCGCATCGATGCCACGCTCGATGGACTGCGCGAACACCTGAAATCGGCCGAATTGAGCTTGCAGGAAGCCTCCTACGCGCTGCGCGATTACCTCTCGCGCCTGGAGGCGAATCCGGGGCGGTTGGAAGAGGTGGAGACGCGCCTGGAAGCGATCGCGCGGCTCAAGCGGAAGTACGGGCACTCGATTGCGGAGATCCTGGCGTTCCTGGAGGAAGTGCGCGCGCAGATCGCGGGCGTGGAATCGGCCGGCGAGCGCATGGAGGCGTTGCGCCAGGAACGCAAGCGCCTGGCGGCGGAGTTCGAAAAGCTGGCGGGCGCGTTGACGGAAGCGCGGCAGGCGGCGGCGCGGCGGCTGGAGAAGCGCGTCGAGGCGGAACTGGCGCAACTGGCCATGGAGCGCACGGTGTTCCGCGTGGCGATGGCGGCGGCGGCGTGGTCGGCCACGGGGGCGGACCGGGTGGATTTCCTGGTGTCGCCGAATGTGGGCGAAGAGCCGCGGGCGCTGGAGAAGGTGGCCTCGGGCGGCGAAATCTCGCGCATCGCGCTGGCCCTGAAGACGTGCCTGGCGGGACCCAAGACCAGCGTCGTGCGCACCCTGGTGTTCGACGAAGTGGACGCGGGCATTGGCGGCAGCGCGGCCGAGGGCGTCGGGCGGCGCCTGAAGAAGCTGGCGGCGGCCAACCAGGTGCTGTGCGTGACCCATCTGCCGCAGATCGCGTCGTTCGCCGACCATCACTACCGCGTGGAGAAGCTGGAATCGGGCGGGCGGACCGTGGCCGTGATCGAAGAGCTGGATGCGGTGGCGCGGACGCGCGAGGTCGGGCGCATGTTGAGCGGCCAGAAGCTCACCCCGGAAGCGCTCAGGAATGCGGAGCAGTTGATCAAGATGAGCGTAGGGTAGAGCGAGGGGCAAGGAGGGGCAACGGGGCAGTGACAGTCTCCGGCAAGAGGCGTAGAATTGTCTTCAGGACCATAAACACAGGACGCATCCTCATGAACGTAACGCTTGCCCCCGAATTTGAGCGTCTGGTGAATGAGAAACTCCAGGCGGGAGAGTACCGTTCCGCCGCCGACGTTCTCAATGCCGCGATGGAGCTCTTCAAGGAGCGCGAAGAGGACCGCGCCGTGCTTCGTGGGGTCGTTGCAGGCGAAGCTCTTCCCATCGATGGACGCTTCGACGCTCGTCTGGCGACGCTCCTGGAAGAGGCCGAGGAAGGGGGCGAGGCGACCGGGATGACGGCCCAGGATTGGGATGACATCGAACGGGAGGCGCTCGCCATCTTGAGATCCGGAAAAACCGCCTGATCGTGCATGGCTCAGGTGCTCAAGCGCGAGGCTGCTAAGCGCGACCTCATCCAACATTTTGTGTACCTCGCCGACAGTGCCGGTTTGGAGGTTGCGCGCCGTTTCAAGGACGCGGCTCGGGTTACCTTCGCCGAGCTTTCCAATACGCCGGAGATGGGCGCGCTGGGGAAAGTTCGGCAAGGAAAGTTCGCCGGCGTCCGCTTGTGGCGAGTCGGTGGCTTCGAACGATACCTGATCGCGTACCGCCCTCTGAAAGACGGAGTAGTGATTGAGCGCGTCTTCCACGCCGCCCAGGACTACCAGCGTGTTCTGAAGTGACGAGCAGAAATGCGGAGCAGCTCATCAAGTTGAGCGTAGGGTAGAATCGCATGCCGAAATGGACCCCTCCCGACGGCCTCGGATGCTCCGGCCCGCGCCCGGTCAGCCTGACCTGGCGGGGCAACACCCTGATCGCTTTGATTCTGGTCTTCGTGATCGGCGCCCCGGCGCTCGGCATCTATCTGGGCGGTGTCGGCCGGCGGCAGACGGAGGAGCAGCGCCGGCTGCGCGACGAAGGGCGCCCCGCCGATGCTACGGTGACGCGCGCCTGGATCGCCAACACCAGGGAGCGGCAGCACTGGATCGCCTACCGCTTCGAGTACGGCGGCCGCATCTACACCCACAGCGTGTTGGCGTCGGCGAAGATCTGGCAGAACTTCCCGAAGGGCGCCACCATCGCCGTGCGCTTCGTCCCATCCCAGCCAACCATCAGCCACCCGATTGCCTGGGACGCGCGGCCGCTGCCGCTCTGGTTTGCCTATTTGATCGCCGGGATCGTGGCCGCTCCCGCACTGCTCCTGCCGATCCCGCTGCGCCGCCAGATCCGCCTGCTGGCCGAAGGGCAGCCCGCTCCCGGCCGCGTCACCGGCGTCAAGAGAACCAACAAGGCCATCCTGGTCCGATACGAATTCAGCCTTCCGTCCAGCGCCATGGTGCAAGGCAGGGCCAATGCATCCACGCCCCCGGCCGAAGGAGCGCCAATCTGCGTCCTCTACGACCCGGAGAATCCCCGGCGCAACGCCATCTACCCGCTGTCGCTCGTCCGCCTGGAAAGCGTGGCCTCGCCGCCCCGCCAGATTCGTTAAATTGTTAAATTGCTATCAATTGTGTTTCCCCCGCCGCCTGTGTTATGTATTGGTACCTGGGAAAAAACATCAATGGCATACGTAATCGCTGAACCTTGTATTGGAACCAAAGATACTGCCTGCGTCGACGCCTGCCCGGTCGATTGCATTCACCCGAAGAAGGACGAGCCCGCCTACGCGGACGCCGAACTGCTCTACATCGATCCGGTAGAGTGTATCGACTGCGGCGCCTGCGTACCGGTATGCCCCGTGTCGGCCATCTTCGCGCTCGACGATCTGCCCGAGAAATGGGCGGAGTTCACCGCCAAGAACGCGGCGTATTACGGAAAGTAGAGTCCTTCCAAAGTTGATGGGCCTGCGGCCCGCGAAATCCCATGAAAAATGGTGGGGCAGGCAAGGTGGGGCAGGCGGGGTACCCTCTGGGTCCGCCTGCCAACTCTTGATCGAGCCCGAGGTTGGCAGGCGGAAGCGCCTGTCCCACCAGCGTACCTCCCTACCGTTCGCGGTAGGTGGCGCTCGCCGTATCGGTCTCCCAGAGCTTGACCGCGCCCAGGCGCACGCCCTCCCGGACACCCAAGCCCTGCTTGATTTCGTCGTGGATATACTTGGCCATGTTCTCGGCCGACGGGTTGAGCACATCGAACGGGGGAAAATCGTTCAGCCACTGATGGTCCATGCGGTCCAGCACGACATGCACCACGCGCTTCATTTCCACGAAATCCACCAGCAGCCCGATGGAATCGAGCTGGTCGCCCTCCAGGGTGACCTGGCAGCGGTAGTTGTGGCCGTGCACGTTCTCGCATTTCCCGCGATAATTCCGCAAGGCGTGTCCGGCGGCGAATGTCTCTTCGATGGTGACTTCAAACATTGAAAAACTTCTCCACATCGGTCAATTTGGTGGTGAATCCGTAATCCGGCAGGCTGTCGAAAAATACCTGGCCGTATCTCTGCTTGGTGATCCGGTTATCCAGCAGGACCAGCACCCCGCGGTCGCTCTTGCTGCGAATCAGCCGCCCGAATCCCTGTTTCAAGGCGATGGCCGCCTGCGGGATCTGGTAATCGTAAAACGGATTGCCCCCGGCTTTGCGAATGTCTTCGATGCGCGCGTTCACCACCGGATCGTTGGGCACCGCAAAGGGCAGTTTATCTATGATAACGCAGCTTAACTGCTCGCCCGGAACATCCACGCCCTGCCAGAAGGAGGACGTCGCGAAAAGCACGCAATTGGGCGTCGTGCGGAACTCCTCCAAGAGGGCGTTGCGCGGTCCCGTGCCCTGCATCAGCGTGGGGTAATCGATTTCCAACGACACCTTTTCGTACACCAGGCGCATCTGCTGATAGCTGGTGAAGAGCACGAAGGCGCGCCCGCGGCTATGGTCCAGGATCCGGACCACTTCCTCGGCGGCCATTTTGGTAAAGGCGGGATTCTTCGGTTCCGGCAGGTGCTGGGGGACGTAAAGCAGCGCCTGGTTCTGGTAATCGAAGTGGCCGGGCACCACCAGCGTGCGCGCGTTTTCCACTCCGAGCCGCTTCTCGGTGAAATCGAAACCGCCCGACACCGCCAGCGTGGCACTCGTGAGCACCACCGTATCCACCTGGTGGAACAGGCGCTCGGAAACGATGCCGGAGACGTCGATGGGCGTGGCCTGGAGGAAGCAGCCCCGGCCGCGCTTTTCCACCCAGTAGACGAAGTTTTCGTCGTCCTCTTCCATCAGGAAGCGCAGCCCCTCGTTCAGTTCGTGGGTGCGGCGAAACAGCGGGATAATCTCTTCCGGCGGATTCTGCAGCAGCCTGAGGTGAGAGCCGATCAGTTCGAGCGCGGCGAGGAGGTCCGTGTACAGGTCCTCGTTGTCCTCGCGGAAGGCGTCGCGCCCTGTGAAGGCCACCCGCCGGTCGCCCTCGCCGAACAGGCCGAAGAAGGCCACCGTGAGCTCGTCCAGACGCTGCAGGATGCGGTCCAGCTCCGGCGTGCCGAACTTCTTCATCCGGCTGATCACGCCCAGATCGCGGCGCAGGTCCTGCAAGCGGTAATTGCTGATGGCGACGCCGAAATACTGGCCCACCACATCTTCGATTTCGTGCGCCTCGTCGAACACCACGGCATGATAATCGGGCAGGATGCCGCCCTCGTAGTTCTCGTCCTTCAGCGAGAGATCGGCAAAGAAAAGGTGGTGGTTGACGATGATGATGTCGCTTTCCAGCGCCCGCTGGTGCATCAGGGTGATGAAACAGCGGTCGTAGTTGGGGCACTTCTGGCCGCTGCACAGCTCGGTGCGGGCATCCACCTTGGCCCAGGCGGTGGACGATTCCGGGAGGCTCTTGATTTCCGAGCGGTCGCCGATTTCGCTGGTCTTCTCCCACTCGCGGACGATCTCGAAATCGGCCACTTCCTCCAGCCCCGTGAGCACCGGCGTGCTTTCGGCGTCGTAGATCTTCTGCCGGCAGGCGTAGTTGTTGCGCCCTTTCATGTAGCAGACCTTGAGGGGGCGCGCGAAGTGCTGCTGCAGGAAGGGCACGTCCTTGAAAAAGAGCTGCTCTTGCAAGGTCTTGGTCCCCGTGGAGACGATGATGCGCTTGCCGGAGAGCAGGGCGGGTACCAGGTAGGCGAGCGTCTTGCCGGTGCCGGTGCCGGCCTCCACGATCAGGTGGCGTTTGTCGGCGAGGGCGCTTTCGACGGCTTCGGCCATCTCCACCTGCCCGGAACGGAACTCGTAATTGGGGTGCCATTTGGACAGCGTCCCGCGGCGGCCAAAAAACTGACGGGCGTTGGCGGTGCGGGCCTGAGTGGGCATCGGATGCTTTGAGTCTAACAAGAGAGCGGGCCAACTTCTTTGCGGCAATCGGTCGCTCCCGCTGAAGTGATCGGCGGAATCGCCCCGCGTCTGTAGGACAATGCAGTGTATGCAGACCGAGGACGGCGAACCCATCCGCATTCCCATCACCGACGTGTTCGACCTGCACACCATCCCCCCGCGGGATGTGCGCGCGGTCGTGGAAGAATATCTCATCGAAGCGCACCGGATGGGCTTTCGCGCCCTGCGCATCATCCACGGGCGCGGCATCGGGGCGCAGCGGGAAATGGTCCGCGCCGTGCTTTCGCGGACGCCTTTCGTGACGGAGTTTCGTGACGCTCCGGCGGAAGCCGGAGGCTGGGGCGCCACCATCGTCACCCTGCGCTGACAGATCGGAGGTGGAGAATATTATCCGGTTTGTTTTCTCCCCATTTGGGGTAATAATAGGGAAGCTCGAAAGGTAGCCTCATGCGCGGGATATCGGCAAGACGGATATTGCTGTTGGCCGCGGCCACGGCGTCGCTCGGCTGGGGACAGCCCACCATTTCCAACCTGCAATCGGCTCCCGAGGGAAGCCCGCCCGCCAATGTCACCGCCATTACCAGCGGAACCACGCTGCAGGCGGGTGACTTTCGTCTTTATATCAACGGCACGTTCCAGCCGGCCACACTGGTAAACGTCCAATGGTTCAACACTTCCACGGCCGTCAATACCACACTTAACTTGAACAACGCCCTGATCACGCCCACCCAAATCGCCGTCCCCATCCCGAACGCGCTGTTCCAGACGCTGGTGTCCGGCCCGGTGCCGGTCACGGTCACGGTGAACGAAACCGGCGGCAGCAGTTCCGCCACGTTCACCATCAATCCTCCGCTGTTCGCGATTGCCTATTTGCCCAGCGGGACCCTGAACCAGCCCTATAGCGCGGATTTCGTCACCGGCGGAACCCCTCCCTTCCTGGAGGGCGGCGTGACCGGCGGAACCCCGCCCCCCGGCACCAATTCGGTGTCCCCCAGCATTACGCTGACCGGCACGCCCACCCAACTCGGCCTCTTCAATTTCCAAACCGTCGCCGTCGACTTCTGGGGCAATTCCGTCAGCGGGAACGAAGACGTTGAAATCGTGGCCGTTCCAACCCTCACATCCTTATCGCCGAACTCCGCCAGCGCGGGCGCCGACACTTTGACCCTGACCGTGAACGGAACCAGTTTCGTGGGACCGATCAACCTCCAGGCTCACACCATTCCGGGCTCAAAGGTGCAATGGACGGTCGGCACCGTGGTGACAACGTTGGCCACCACGTTCGTCAATTCGACCCAGCTCACGGCGGTCGTCCCCAGCGCCCTGCTGGCCGCGGCGGGTACTGCCTCCGTAACGGTGGTGCAGCCCAGTAACGCCACTTCCAACGCCCTGCCCTTCAGTGTGCTCGCGCCCTCCATCTCGGCCATTGTGCCGGCCTCGGCGCCGGCCGGTTCGAACACCGTGGCGCTCCTCGTGAACGGCGCCAACTTCGTGGTCAACGGGAGCTTCCAACCCACCGTCTGGTGGAATGGCGCCGCATTGATCAGCTCGTTCGTCAATAGCGGCACCCTGACCGCTGCCATACCGTCCAACCTGCTGACGACTGCAGGCGTTTACAGCGTGCAGGTGACCAATCCGGGCGGCGCGGCCTCCAACACCGTAACGTTCTCCGTATTGGCGCCCACCATTTCTTCCCTCTCGGCCACTTCCCTGCCCGCCGGTTCCCCCGCTTTTGCGCTCACGGTGACCGGCGCCAACTTCCTTTACGGCTCGCAAGTGTCGTTCCGGGGCACGGCCCTGGCCGCCACGGTGGGGGGCAATAACACCACGCTCACTACCACCGTGCCGGCGAGTCTGTTAACCACGCCGGGCGCGGTCAATGTGCAGGTGGTCAACCCCGGTGGCGCGCTTTCCAACGTCGTGACCTTCACCGTGGTGGCGTCGCTCGCCATTAACGCCACTTCGCTTCCTTCCGGCACTACGGGGAGCAGCTATTCGTTCCCTTTGACCGGCCGGGGCGGGACGCCGCCCTACACCTGGTCGGCTACCGGATATCCGCCCGGGCTGGCCATCAACCCCGCCAGCGGAGTCCTTTCGGGAGTTCCCCAGGCATCCGGAAGCTATGTCGTCACGGTGGTGCTGCGGGATGCGGTGAATTCCACCGCCACCGCGCAGTTCCCGCTGGCGGTCGGCTCGCCGGCGCCGGCGCCGGTTTCCATCGCTCCTACCAGCAACCTGCCCTCGGGCACGGTGGGAGTGGCTTATCAGGGCTTCGTTTTCGCCAACGGCGGATCGGGCGGGTACACCTTCTCGGTCGGGAGTGGAAGCCTGCCCAACGGTCTGGCTCTCTCCTCCAGCGGTATGGTGTCGGGCACGCCGACAACTCCCGGGCAGTTTTCCTTCACCGTGGTGGTGACGGATTCCGCCGGCGGCAGCGCGTCGGGGGGCTTCCGCATCACCATCAACCCGGCGCCGCTGAACATCACCGGCGGACCTACCGGCGCCGTCTCCACGGGTACCGCGATCAACATCACCTTCACCGGCACGGGCGGGGTGGGCCCGTACTACTGCACGTTTGGCGGCATCCTGCCGCCTGGCACCACCTTCGCCAACTGTGTGCTCTCCGGCACTCCCACCACCGCCGGCACCTACACTTTCCGCGTCACCATTGCCGATAGTACGGGCGCCGTCTTTACCCAGACCGTGACGCTTACGGTGGTGCTGCCGGCGCCGGCGTTGAGCCTGAGCGGCTCGCTGGGCAACGGCAAGGTGGGGGTGCCGTACTCGGGTCAAATCTCCGCGTCCGGCGGCACCGGCCCCTATACCTATGCGGGCACGGGACTGCCCGACGGCCTCAGCCTGTCGGTTTCCGGCGCCATCACCGGCACTCCCGGCACCGCGGGCCAGTTCTCCCTCGCGGCCACCGTCACCGATTCCAAAGGCGCCACGGCGAACGGCACATTCGGCATTACCATCGCCCCCGCCGATCTCACCATCGTCACCGCCTCCCTTCCGGATGGCGTGGTGGGCGTTGCCTACTCCGCCGGCCTTACCGCCTCGGGCGGCGGCCCGCCCTACACCTGGACGGTGACCGGCCTGCCGGACGGCGTGACCGCCACCGCGGCCTCTCTCGGCGGCACGCCGAAGACGGCGGGCAGGTTCACCGTGAGTGCCAGTGTGAAGGACGCCGCGGGCGCGAGCGCCGCCAAGTCCTACAGCGTGACCATCGCCCCCGCCGCCCTGGTAATCACCACCGCTTCGGCGCCGAATGGCACGGTGGGCGCGGCGTACACGGCAAGCTTCGCCGCCTCGGGCGGCACCGCGCCGTACACTTTCAGCGCGACGGGACTGCCCGCCGGCCTGAGCATCTCCGCGGCGGGCACGATTACCGGCACTCCCACGGCGCCCGGGGCCGCCACCATCGTCGTGACGGTGAAGGATGCCGCCGGCGTCAGTACTTCCAAGAGTTTCTCCGTGACCATCGGCCTGCCACCCGCGCCGCCGCTGAGTTTCGTCGGCATTTCCAATACCTCCCTCCCGCTCCAGCAGCCGCGCTTACAGGTCACCCTGGGCAGCACTTTCCCGGTGGATGTGGTGGTCACGCTGACGCTGACCTTCGCTCCGGATAGCGGGGCGGACGACCCGACGATTCAGTTTTCCAGCGGCGGACGCACGGCCCACATCACCGTGCCGGCGGGCGCCACCAACGGAGCTACCGATGTCGGCGTGCAAACCGGCAGCGTGGCGGGGTTGATCACCATCACGGCGCAAATGCAGGCCGCGGGACAGGATGTCACGCCATCGCCCGCGCCGGTCCTCACCATCCGCATCGCCGCCACCGCGCCGGTGATCGTACCGGGGACGCTCACGGCGGTGCGCAACAGCACGGGCTTCACGGTGACGCTGACCGGCTACGCGACCGATCGCGAGCTGACGCAGGCGATCTTCCAGTTCACCGCGGCGGCGGGGAGCACCCTGCAAACGACCTCCATGACGGTGACCATCGACACGCTCTTCGCCGGGTATTTCAGCGGTGGCAGCGCCGCGCCCTTCGGCAGCCAGTTCACCTACACCCAGCCCTTCACGGTGACGGGCAGCACGCAGACGATCGCTTCGGTGACCGTGACCCTGGTGAATAAGATCGGGCAATCGGCCGCGGTGACCGCAACGCTGAATTAAGTAGAGTAGCCTTTAGGCTGCCATGCCCGCTTTCCAGCGGGCATTCTTCTCTACAATCAAATCAGTGGCGAAACATCTCCTCCTGTTCGCGGCGACTACCGGGTACCAGATCCGCGTCTTTGCCGACGCGGCGCGGCGCCTGGGTGTGGACGTCACCCTGGCGACGGACCGCTGCCATATTCTCGACGACCCCTGGGGCGACCGCGCCGTCGCCGTGAAGTTCGATCGGATCGAGGAGTCGCTGAAGGCCCTCCGCGGCCTGCGCGTGGATGGCGTGGCGGCGGTGGGAGACGGTCCGGCAGTGCTGGCGGCGGCCGCGGCGGAAATGCTCGGCGTGCCCTTCCACCCTCTGGCGGCGGCGCGCGCCTGCCACGATAAACACCTCGCGCGCGATCTCTTTCAGGCGGCGGGGATGCGCGTGCCCGCTTTCTTTCGCGCCAGCCTGATGGACGATCCGGCGGTGCTGGCCGCCCGCGCGCCGTACCCTTGCGTGCTCAAGCCGCTGGGGCTCTCCGGCAGCCGGGGCGTGATCCGCGCCAACCATGCAAGCGAGTTCGTGGCGGCCTTCCGGCGGATCGCCAGGATCGGCGAGCGCGACCTCCAGGTGGAGAGCTACATTCCGGGGCGCGAGTTCGCCGTCGAAGGTCTCATCACCGGCGGGAAACTCCAGCCCATCGCCATCTTCGACAAACCGGATCCGCTGGAAGGGCCGTTTTTTGAGGAGACGATTTACGTCACGCCATCGCGCGAAACGGCGGCGGTGCAGGCGGCGCTGATCGAGACCACCGCCCTGGCGGCCGCGGCGCTCGGCCTGCGGCACGGGCCGGTGCACGCCGAACTGCGCTACAACGACGAAGGAGCGTGGATCCTGGAGGTGCACGCGCGGCCCATCGGCGGGCTGTGCGCGCGCGCCCTCCGCATGGCGGACGGCATTCCCCTGGAGGAGATGATTCTGGTGCACGCACTGGGCGGCCATGTGTGGATGGCGCAGGTGGATGGGCCGGCATCGGGCGTGATGATGATTCCGATTCCGGGCCAGGGTGGAATCTACCGGGGCGTGTTGGGAATCGGGCGTGCCCGGGCGGTGGCCGATATCGAAGACGTGGTCATCACGGCGGCCGAAGGCCAACTGCTGATTCCTCTGCCGGAGGGGTCCAGCTACCTGGGCTTTATTTTCGCCCGGGGGGAGAGCGCGCAGGCCGTGGAACTGGCGTTAAGGCGGTCGCACGCGGAACTGGAGTTCCACATTGCCACCGCGCTGGAAACGTTCAGGCCTTCGATCTAGGCGGGACGAAATCGGGCGGCAGCGCCGCGCCCTCCCCGAAAAAGTACTTGTCCATCTGTTCCAGCAGGAATTCCTGGGCTTGCGCGGTGCCCAGGTTGAGGCGGTACTCGTTCATGATCATCTTCATGTGCTCCACCCACATCTTCCAGGCTTCCTTGGAGACGTTGTCGTAGATCTTCTGCCCCAGCGGATGGCCTTCGAACGGGATCTCGTCCAGGCCCTCCATTTCCCTCTGGAACTTCACGCAAAAGACCTTCCGCGCGCCGGGCCGGATGACGTTATCGATCTGGTTGATACCGCTTCCACCGCTTCCACATGCCATGGAACCAGGATACTACTGTTGGTCCGCTTCGCCAGGCGGCTACGGAGTGGTTTGGCTCACCGCAGTCTTGCGGTCCCGCGCCGCCGTCCCACCAATATGTGGAATCGCGGACAAGGGTCAGGGCGAAGTCGCCCACTTGGGCGCGCTGGGAGGCGAAATCGGGCGCCAAACACTCAGCCTTTGACGAGCTTGCGGCCGCGCTCGAAAAGGTCCGCGGCTTCATCCACCAGTTTGCGGCCGCGTTCGAACATGTCCTTAGTGGTGTCGGCGATGTCCTGGCTGGCGGTTTCGACGGCTTCGCGGCCCTGGTGGGTCTTGTCGGAAAGGTACTGGCGGGTCTCCTTGCCGCTCTGCGGGGCATAGAGGATGGCTGCGGCGGCGCCAATGAAAGCGCCGGTGAGGAACCATGCGAGGTTGCTGGTCGCCTGGCTTTGCTTTTCTTTTGTTTCCGCGCATTCGTCCGGCATGTAAAAGGGCTCCTTAGTAATATTCTGCGATATCCTTTAGTCATGGCGCAAGATCCCGAACGTGAAGAAGAGCAACAAGGCGGTGACGAGTTGCTCACGTCGCACGCCCTCGATATGGTCACGCTGTGGAGTTCCGGCACGGTGGATGCCGAGATGGAAGCGGACATGATCCGCGGAGTACTGGAGTCGAACGGCATTCCCGTGATGGTGGTGGGAGCTTCGCAGTACCCCAATCTGGGGTTCGAAGTGAAGGTGCCGCGCGGCAAGGTCAAAGAGGCCGAAGAGTTGATCGAGCAGGCGCAAGCGGCCGGCCCCGACGCGGCCATCGAGGGTGAGGCCGAGTCGGAAAGGTAAGACGGGCGCGAAGTGCTCAAGAACGAAAAGGAGTACGGTACCACGAAGGCGCAGGTCCGGCGCTTTCAGGACGCTATCGCCGAATTGGCTGGCCAGCAGCGCCCATCAAACATCGCCCCGCGCATATGGGAAGCCCAGCGGCAAGCTGCCCAGAGCCAGATGGAAGACTTGCGGCAGCAGGCGGCAGCCTACGAGCGCCTCCGCACGGGTCAGAGGGATGAGATCGGTCAGAGCAAGACAGGTGTTCTCCATGCTGTCGAGGAGTAGAATCGGAGGTGAAGGAATGCCGAACATAAACAAGCACGGTGAGCCATCCCGAGTCTCTGCGCGGCAGGAATCCGTGTATCCACAAAAACCGGCCCCCACGGCGTTGGCGAAACTGTTGGACGAGTGGATGCAGGAAGATGGCACGGACCAGCGGGAGACATTTGAATTCCTGCGCCGCGCCCTGGACGAAGACCGCCCCGAAGGCTACAAGCTCTTCTCATGAGCATGATCGTCCTGCTGGACGCCGGTCCGCTTGGCATGATCACGAATCCGAAAAGCTCTCCCGAAAATGAGGCGTGCAAAAACTGGCTTGCGGGCCTTGCCTACCGTGGCGTCGAGGTGGTGATTCCGGAAATAGCGGACTACGAAGTGCGCCGCGAGCTGCTTCGGGCGGGCAAGGATAGGGGCCTTGGCCGTCTGGACGCGTTGAAGAGGATGCTCGGATATGCTCCGATCACGACTCCAGTGATGCTGAAGGCGGCGGAGTTTTGGGCAGCCGCCCGGAAACTGGGCCGGCAGTCGGCCGGCGATGCCTCTCTGGACGCCGACATGATCCTCGCCGCGCAGGCCGGCGCTATGGCTCGTGTCGGTGATGAAACAGTGATCGCCACCACGAACGTTCGCCATCTGGCGCTGTTTTCGTCCGCACGTATCTGGCGCGAAATCGGTTAAAGGCGGAACCTCACATGAACTTCCTTCTTCTGAAGGCCGCAAGATCCTGCGCGGTGAGTTCCAACCACTCGCCGTTCTTGCGGCGATCCTGAAAGCGCCTGTGCCAGTATTCCTCAATCCCGGCGGGGTCGTCAGTCTTGATCGAGTGGATGACTTTCGCGGCCTCGGGCAACTGGATAACAAGTTCGCGCTCGCGGCGCCCTAGAGCGTTCGTGCGGCCGATCTTGAAGAAGCGGCCGGCCTTCATCAAGTAGACGTAGCCCAACTCGCCAGCGGTGGCCTCTTCAGAAACTCCGTCTGCATCTTCGGCCTCGTCGGACTTGGCCGCCACAGCGCACAATTCCGCCAGATCAGTCTCGCCTCGGTCCCGACAAAACTTCTCCAACTTCGCGGCGAGCGCTTGCTTGCCGCCAAATCGCCCGAAGGTATTATGGCTTGGAAACTCGGGATCACTCCGCGTTTTGAGCTTGATTTCGGCCATGACTGGAAATCGACCAAGCTCCCGTACGAGCGCGGCAAGATTGTTCAGTAAGTCCTCATCAGTCCTTGCGGCGTTGAGTTGGTTTGGCTGAAACCCCGCCTCTCTCAGGGCATCGCCCCATCGAGCCCAGAACCTGCCATTCCAGTCGGACGACTTGATGCTCGTTTCCGCAAAGAAGCGTTGAACGCCGAGCGGAATACCTTCATTTGCGGCAGCCGTTCGGCGGATCTCCGACAAAACTATGCTGCTTTGTCATGATGGCCGCCCCCCCTTACCCCATCCGGTCCACCGCCTGAATCAGCGCGCGGATGTAGCCGTAGCAGAAGGCGAAGGATTGCAACCCGTTGGGGTCGCCCGGCGCCACCGGCACGTGGTCCGGCATCAGCAGGTACGGATATCCCACCTCTTTATACGTCTGGATGGCTTTCACGAAATCGACGTCGCCATCGTCCGGGAACGTCTCCACAAACTCGTCGCGAGCCCCGCGGATATTGCGGAAATGCACATTGAAAATCTTCTGCCGCGAGCCGAAGTAGCGGATCACGTCGTAGAGTTCCTTGCCCGGGTCTTGCAGCATCTCCGACACCGTGCCCTGGCAGAAATTCAACCCATGATAGGGGTTCTCCTGGATGGCGATGAACTTCTTCAGTCCGTCCACCGTGCCGAGCACGCGCGTCACCCCCTGGTAGCCCTCGGGCGGCACCCCGGGATCGTGCGGATGGCAGGCCATGCGCACCTTGTTCTCCGCCGCCACCGGGATGATGCGCTCCAGGAAGTAGGTGATGCGTTCCCAGAACATGTCTGCATTCACCTTGCCGGCACGGGTCAGCGGCGGATCGGGGTGGGCGTCCTTCAGCCGCCAGGTGCTGTAGGTGGCATCGCCGCGGCCCGGCGTGCGTCCGGTGCGCAGCACTCCCAGGAGGCTCATGTTGTACTTGATGGACGGAATGCCGGCGGCGGCGCAATTGCGGATCAGGGTCTGCATGGCCTCGATATCGCGGTCCCGTTCCGGACTCTCAGCCAGCATGATGGCGCCGTGCTTCTCCCGGTCGATATGGCTGGAACTCAGGAACGGAGGCGCCAGGCAATCGACGCTGATGCCGTTCTTCTCCGCCAGGTCGCGCATGCTCTTCAGTTCGTCCACCGTGGCATACAGGCGGCCGTCGGCGATGGTGGGGTACCCGCAAATGTTGCGTACGCCGTAGCGCGCAAAGTACTTCAGGAGCGCCTCATTGGTGGGGGCGCTCTGGCACCCCAGTTTCATGCGGGCGGGCGGCCCCGCCGCCGACGCATTTCGGGGCGCCAGACTGCTCCCGAGCGCCACGGCGGAGGCGCCCGAAGAGGCCATAAACTTCCTGCGGTTCATATGGGGGACAGTATATCGCCTGGCGGGGTCTTGGGGGTTCGCACCCACCCGGATTGCGCAAAAAGCCCCTGAATCGAGCGTCAAGATGGCGAAAACTCCCGATAATTTCCACAATATGTGGGAATTTCAAGCACTCAAGTATGGAATCCCACGTGCACGTTCCCGCCTGAGCCTCCAGGAGGATTGCATGGCGGACAACGAAACCCTCACCATTACCGACAACCGTACCCAGCAGTCATACACCATCCCGATTTACCGCGGCACCGTCCGTGCGATGGATCTGCGGCAGATCAAAACCGGCCCGGGCGATTTCGGCCTCATGACCTACGACCCGGCCTTCATGAATACCGCCTCCTGCCAGAGTGCGATCACCTACCTGGACGGAGACAAAGGAATCCTGCGCTATCGCGGCTACCCCATCGAGCAACTGGCCGAGCAGTGCAGTTTCCTGGAAGTGGCCTACCTGCTGTTGAAAGGCGAACTGCCCACGGCCACCCAACTGGAGTACTGGCAGTGCGAAGTGATGCGCCATACCATGACTCACGAAAACGTCAAGAAGTTCATGGATGGCTTCCACTATGACGCCCACCCGATGGGCATCCTGATCTCCACCGTCGCCGCGCTCTCCACTTTCTATCCCGAGGCCAAGAACATCGGCGATCCCAAGTCCCGGCACAAACAGATCATCCGGCTGATCGGCAAGATGCCCACACTGGCTGCCTACGCCTACCGCCACCGCCTGGGCCTGCCCTTCATCTCCCCCGACCCGGAACTGGGCTACACCAAGAACTACATGAACATGCTGTGGAAGCGCACCGAGCCCAAGTACGCCGCCAACCCGGTACTGGCGCGCGCGCTCGAGGTGCTCTTCATCCTCCACGCCGATCACGAACAGAATTGCAGCACCAGCACCATGCGCGCCGTCGGCAGTTCCCACGCCGACCCGTTCGTCACCACCGCGGCCGCCATCGCCGCGCTCTCCGGCCCGTTGCACGGCGGCGCCAATGAGGAAGTGCTCCGCATGCTGGCCGAGATCGGTACCAACGACAACATTCCCGGCTTCATCCAGCACGTGAAGGAAGGCAAGCGCAAGCTGATGGGCTTCGGGCACCGCGTGTATAAGAATTACGACCCCCGCGCGCGCATCATCAAGCAGGTGGCCGAGGAAGTATTCGAGGTGACCGGCCGCAATCCGAAGATCGACATCGCCCTGGAATTGGAAAAGATCGCCCTCTCCGACGAGTACTTCATCAAACGCAAGCTCTACCCCAACGTGGATTTCTACTCGGGCATCATCTACCAGGCCATGGGTTTCACGCCGGACCAGTTCACCGTGCTGTTTGGCATTCCGCGCACCGTCGGCTGGCTGGCGCAGTGGCAGGAAATGCTGCAGGACCCCGACACCAAGATCTCGCGTCCGCGGCAGGTCTACAGCGGCGAGGAAGTCCGCGACTTCGTCCCGATCGCCGACCGCGGCGTGAAGCAATTGGTGAACGCCTAGATATTGGCCGGCCAAAGGGTCTGCCTCACCAAATGGGGTCACCGCTTCGAAGGCGTCTTCGGCGTGGCCCCGCTCTTTTAGCAGGCCATCGGCCCCATCGATGGGCGTTCTGCCGCGCCCATCCTTTTCATCGAGCGGCGCGCCTTTATCGGCCAGGAACTGGATGTCTTTTCCTCCAGTTGGCTTGCCTCAAAATGTCTTCTCTCCGGATACCTGCCGTGGTGGGGCAGGCTTCAGCCTGTCAATCCGAGCGAAGCTCGGACCTTCTTCCCCCCAGGTTTCCCTCCCCATTCCACCACGACGTCGTCGTGGCATAGAGCTCTGCGCTTATCTCTGCGATCTCTGCGTCTCTGCGTGGAATAGACCGCTTCCCTCT
>JBEKDV010000070.1:0-25624 GCA_050014175.1 Candidatus Solibacter sp.
CGCTTCTTTCAGACGCTCCCTCACGGTTACGCCCTTGCGTTTCGCTATCACTTCACCTCCATCAGGTTGTGAAGGGGACTTGCACCCCCGAGTTGTCGAACATGCTCGGCACACAAAAAAACGGCCCGGCCCCCGCTGAAAGGGGTCGGGCCCATGGGAAGAAACTGATGCTAGCTCTTCGGAAGGAAACTCTTTAGCGGTGGCCGCTGTGACCGCCGCCGGAACTCGTGTGGCCGCCGCCGGAACTGGCGTGCGGCGCGCTGCCGCCGCCGCTGCTGCGCGGGGCGCTGTAACTGGGCGCGCTCTGGCGCGGGGCGCTGTAACTGGGCGCGCTCTGCCGAGGGGCGCTATAGCTGGGGGCGCTGTAGCTGGGGCGCTCGCGAACGACGGGGGGCGCAATCCTTAAAGATTCCTGGCGGCTAGAGCCGCCGCTGGGCGCATTGTAGCGCTGCCCCTGGTTGGCGGGCGCAGCGTTGGGCGAACGGCCCTGGCTGGGGACGCTGCCGCCACTGCCTGGGGCGCCGAAGCGCTGCCATCCGCTTTGCGGAGTGGACGACGAGGGGCGGTCGTTGCGCACTGCCGGGCTGCTGCCGCCCGAAGCGTTGCGATTGGCGGAGGGCTGATTTCCCTGCCCCGCGGCCGATTGGCCGGAGGGCGAACCGAATCGGCGCCAGCCGCCGGCTTCATTACTCTGCGCCGTGCTCTGCCCGCGGCTGTTCTGCGACATGGCAGGCGAGTTCTGCGCCCGCGAAGCGGCGGCGCCTTGGTTAACCTGGCCGATCTGGCCGCGCTGCACCGGATTGGGCTGCTGCTGGGTGAACATGCGGGTGTTGGCATTGCTACGCCCGACTACCGCAGCCTGACGGTCGGAGAAGCGCATGTTGGCGGAGCCCGCGGTGAACGGCATCTGGCCGCGGATGACGCCCGCCGTGCCGACTTGGGCGCCGGAGGTGCGCATCACGTTATTGAATCGGCCGCTCTGGAAATCGTTGGCCGCGACGGCGCTGATGCCATTTCGGTAGTTCGCATTTCTATAGACGTTTGTGATATTTACGTTGGTAATATTCATCCCACGGTTGAAGCCGCCGCCATAGTAGCCGCGTCCCCACCAGGGGTGGAAGACCTCAAACGGCGCGAGCGCGCACCAGCCCACGTTGCCGAAGCCGAACCCGATACCAAAACCGCCGCCTCCGAAGCCGAAGAAGCCGACCAGGGCGGGCGACCAGTAGTGCCGCGCGCTGATCAAACCGGGGTACCAGCCCCAGCCCATGCCATCGTGGAACCAGCGGCCGTAGTGGTAGGGAGCCCAGCCCCATGGGTCGTAGCTCACCCAAGTCCAGCCATACCAATCTTCCCAAACCCAACGGCCGGACTGGTAAGGAGCCCAGTCGGGGCCCACGGTGGGACGCCACACATAACCATACTCCGGAGCGGGGGTCCATGTGCCGGCGGCATCCAGATCCTCCGCGCCGTAGACTCCGGGGCCGACGTAGCGGGAACTGTTGGACTGCATGAGGGTGCGGTCGCGGTTGTCGTTCCAGCGATCCCATTCGTCCATTCCGCCGGCCGCTACCACCTGGAACTCGGCATCGGAGGCAGCGCCGCGCGCCATCAAGGTCTGGCCGTTGCGGACCCACTGCGAGCCACGGGGCGTAAACACCTCGACATCACCGTTGCGGGCGGTGACTTCGGTTTCGCCGGCTTCGCTCACGGAAACGCGGAAACTTCCCTGCCGGGAGGGACGGACCGAGAGGCTGGGAGTATCGATCTCAATATTGCCATCGGTGGTACGCAGCATGCGGTAGGTCATGACGCCACGGGTCAGTTCCATCTGGTAGCGGCCATATTCCAGTTGGGAGAGCCGCATTTCGGCGTTGGCGCCGAGGCGGAGAACGTTGGAGGCGTCGAATTGGACCTCGGCGCGCGAGTTGGGCCCAGTGGCCACGTGGTCGTCGGTGAGGAGCGGGGCATTGATCACGCCCGCCACCCATTCGCCGGAATCGCCGCGGCGGACGGAAACGTCTCCGTTAATTAAGCTGATACGGGCCACGCCGCGTTTGAGATCGTCAGGATCCTGCGCGCGGGCTGGGGTAAAGGCACCTGCGAGAGAGAGCATCGCACCCGTGAAAGCCAAGAACCGGAAATTACCTAAGCGTCCCATATCAGAGTCTCCCGGACTACGCCGCCTATTATGCACGGTTTGGGCCAAAGCGATTTACGTTTAGATTCAGATAGTTACGGAGGATTTGGGAGGCGGGCGGTGGCCGAAAACCACCACCGCTGGCTGCGATGGAGCAGGCTGGCAAGGGTGGACGAGCGGGAAGAATGCCCCCATGAATGGGGTCATGGCAGCCTGAAAGGCTACGCTACGATGGGTGGCGAGTTCTTCATTGCGCCAGGGTCAGGCCGGCATCGCGATACATCACATGAAGATGGCGCTGGTCGATGAGGGGAGCGTCGGCGGGGGTGAGGACGTAGAAATCGTAGGTGCTGGTGAGGGGTTGGCGCTCGACGGGTTGCCAGTTGGACTGGCCGTAGCGGGCTCGGTAGTAATTAATGATGGGTTCGGCGGCGAGGCTGGTGCCGATGCGGACGGAGGCGTGGCCGGCTTTTACGCGGAGGGCTTTGGCCAGGGTGCGGGCTCCGGCGAACTGGCTTCCGGAGGTGTACATGCCGAAGGGGAATTCGGAAATGTAGCGTGCCAGAAGCAGCGCCGAGAGGCAGAGAAACGCAATTTGCGCAGTCTTAGTGCGTCCCTTGAGGATGGCTGCCGTAACTGGCAGCACCGTAAGGGGAATCAGGTAAATTGCGCCGTCCTGCGGGAAGGGCGTATGCAGGCAGCGGTGGGCGGCGAGCAGAAGCACCAGAGTGAGCGCGAGGGTGGTGCCGGTGAGAACGGCGAGCGCTCCATCGCGGCTGCGCCAGGAGCGGACGGATGCGCAGACGGCGGCGACGGCCACCAATGCCAGTGCCACGCGCGCGATGGCGGCGATTGCCTTAAGTGAAGTTCCCAGGGATAACGCGGTGATTTCATTGATGGTTTGACGCAGGCTGGTGGCTCCGACGGCGAGGGTGCTCCACTCGGCGTGATTGAGCGGGATGGCGAGCAGGACGAACGCCGTGAGAAAGACGGTTAGTGGAAGAGCGCGACCAAGGGGTCGCGCGCAGACCAAGGGGTCTGCCCCACCGTTTTTGGACCAAGCGAGGAAAACGACAAGCAGCGCAAGCGCGGGCGCGGCGAAGGCGAGCGTGGCGGCGATGCTCAAGCCCAGACAGATCGCGGCAAGGTTGAGCTTTTGTTGGCTAAAAGATTGTATTGATTCGAGTATCAGCTCAAGCGCCCACATCCAGGCGGCCAGGGCCATGCCGTAACCCCGGGCTTCGCTCAAGGCGTCGACCACCAACGGATTCAGGGTCAGGAGGCCGACGACCGCCAGGAAGGCCAAGCCGTCGCCGAACCAGCGGCGCGCCATACGGAAGACCACCCACAGATAGAGGGCGCCGGCGAGCAAGCTGGGCAGGCGCAGGGAGAGATCGGTGAGATGGAATCCAGCAGTTGAGATTCGGAGCAGTAAAGTATTGAGCACATGGTTGTTGACGTCGAAGTGGGAAAGCGCCTCCGTCCACGATGGGCCGATGAAGCGGTCATAGTTCCAGGCCTCGCCGGGAGTGACGGATTGGGTCATGGCGCGGTAGAGGCTTAGGGCGACGAGCGCGGCGAGGAACCAGCGCGCGGCCTTGACCGGGTTAATCGATGCGGTAGAAGTGGGTTCCATTGGCCTCGGCGATTTGGGTGATGCCCCAGAAAGTGGGGTACTTGCGCATGTCTTCGTACACCATGTCGCCTTGGTTGACGAGCAGGTAGCGGAGGCCCAAGGCCTTCATTTCGCGCGCGGCGGCGCGCCGGATGCCTGGCGGGAAATCGCCCTTGACGATTTCCGGCGTGTCGGTAAGGGCCACCCAGCGGCCGCTGTCCGAAAGGACTTCCACCTGCAAGCGCGCGGTCCAAGCGGGGTCGCACTCGAGCACTACCTCGTCGAAGCGGCGCGCGGTGGGGAATTCCACCTGAAGGCGGGCGTGCGGGGCGATGGCTTGCCAGGTGGACCAGCGGGTGGCGTAACTATTGTCGAAGGCGAGTTGTACTTCCCATCCATTGGGCCAGGCGCTGAGGCGCCAGTCGGGGGAGCGCGGCAATTCCCCGCCCTGGGAGCGCAGGCGCATCTCGGAGACGGTCCAGAACTCGGTTCCGGTGGCGATGTTCACCACGCGGACTCCCTTGGTGGTTACGGGCAGGAACTTGAAATGCAGAGCATTTGCCGGATTATGGGCTTGCGGGGTCCAGAGGATTTCCTGACCAAGGTTGCCGAGGGTGGACTCGTAGGCTACGACGATGTCGCGGTCGATATAGGCTTCGGGCCGACCGGAGAACGAGAAGATGCGCTGGCCGCGGGGCACTTCGAGTTCGATGGGGATCTTGAGCGCGAAGTCCCCGATGTTGTTCCGGATGAAGGGCGTCACGGGATCCCTGCGGAGGGCGATGCGCATGGGGGAGGAGGAGATACGCCAGTCCCAGGGGTCGCAGTAGGTGGAGAGGATGGGTGGCCAGCAGACCAGGGCGTGAAACAGCGCCAGCACGGGGAGCGCTCCGGGGATCTCGGTGAGTCCGATGCCCATGGCGAGGGCCAGAAACGGCGCGGCGGGAATCAGGAAACGGGCGCCGGTATTAAGGTAGGCGGGGAGCGCGAAAACCAGGGCGGCGAGCAGCAGGCGGCGGCCGGACTTGAGGCGCAACGCGAACAGGGCAAAGGGGGCGAGCAAAAACACGGGGCCGAACATACCTTCGACAAGTCCTCCGCGCAGTGTAAGTTGCAGGGGAATCTCCCAGTAATGCTTGATGCCAGTGTAGTGGCGGAGTCCTTCGGCATAAATGCGTTCCATGCCGGCGTGGTAGAAGGGATTGGGGAACCAGGAGTTGAAAAAGGGGGCGAAGGGGTTACCGAGCCAGAACCAGTTGCGCAGGATCCATGGGGCGACCATGAGGAGCGCGGGGAGGAGGAGGTAGAGGAGGTCGCGGAAGCGGAGGGAGTCCGAGCTTCGCTCGGATTGACAGGCTGAAGCCTGCCCCACCAGTTGGCTGGAAGCAGGTTGCAGGGCAGTTTGGTGGTGTCGGGTGGAGAACCAGACCCAGGCTAGGGCGAAGGGGAGGGTCAGGAAGGCGGTGTATTTGGCGCCGTAGGCTGCTCCGGATAACAAACCTATTAATATTAATAGATTGGGTGATTTTACATCATCCCATACTTGAAGCAGATAAAAAACTGCGTAAATGAGAGTTGCAACGGCCAGATCGTTGTAGGCGGAGACTCCATCCTTGGCGATCACGGGACTGGCGAAGATCAGAATGGCGGCGAACAGGCCCGCCTTGGGTACGCCGAAGCGGCGTCCCCAGCAGACGATGAGCAGCGGCAGGGTGCAGAAACAGGCAAAGTGGACCAGCGCCGCGGCGGAGTGACGGCCGAAGGCGAAGGCCACGAGGAATAGCATCTCGGTACCCTGGGAAAGGTAGGCGTACATGCTGTGGTAATCCCAGGCGAAGCCGTGATAGCGCCACATGCGGACGACGTTGCCCAGGTGATAACCGCTGCCATCGGGGCTTACTTCGGGGGCCAATGCATTAAAGAAGTAATAGATAAAAAATGCGCTAAAGATAAGAACAAAAACTGCCATCCAGGTGAGCGGAACTGCCGGGAGACTCTTCCGCCTGGGGGTACGCCTGGCTTGCCAGAGGGCCAGGGCGACAACCAGCAGGCCGCCCCATTGGAATACGCCTTTGCGGGCGATGTGGAGAGTGCAGAGGATGGCGGTGAAGAAACTGAGGCATGCGGCGCCGGCGACGAACTCGATCAATACCGCTTCCCAGCGGTAGAGCGAGATTCGCAAGCGGGCGACAAGGAGGGCGCCGAGGGCGAGCGACACCGCAATGGTGAACGCCGCGCCGAATAGAATGTCCGCCACTTCGCGCATTTAATGAATGAACCCGGCGCTACGCAGCAGGAAGGACAACTGCGCGCCGTCCTCGGGGGAGATCCAGCGGGGATTGGCTTCAAAGGTTACGCGAATGGGCTTGCCGGGCTCGACGAGCCCATCGGGGACCGGCGTTTCCAGGTGGAAATCGCCGGGATGGGAGCAGCGCAAGACGCCGAGCGTTCGACCATTGACCGCATAGGAGACGGTCACGGGACCGGTGACCTTGTAGGTGACCTCGGGGATGGCGAACTCGGCGGTGAACTTCAAGTGGCGGGCGTCCAGGAGGCGGAAGCGGAGTTCGGGACGGATGAAGGCCCAGCGGCGGAAGCCGCGATCGGGGCTGATGTCGTTGACCAGGTAGTCGTCCGCCTGCGGGTCGTCCATGGTGACGAAGGCGAGAGAGCCGTCGGGGTCGTGGCCGAGGTCTAAGGAGCGTTGCAGGGGGGCGGCATACACACCGGGCTGCCGCCCGCAGGAGACGGTTAGCAGCGCGCCCATAACCAGCAGCAGTATTTTGGGGATCACGAAATGCGAGTATAACAGTCTCATACGTACTGGGCGTGAGTTATACTTGCTGCTTCCTCACCGCAAATGACGGGGTTTCTCGACGATCTGCGTTACGGCTTCCGCGGGCTGACCAAGAACCGCGGCTTCGCTCTGGCCGCGGTGCTTTCTCTGGCGCTGGGGATCGGGGCGAACACCACCATTTTCACGCTGCTCGATGCCGTGTTTCTGCGTCCGCTGCCGGTGCGGGATCCGGCCCGCCTGGCGGCGGTATTCACCACGGACCCACGGATTCCGGGCCTGCTATTGTGTTCCTATCCAAACTACCAGGATTACCGGGATCACAACACGGTCTTCTCTTCCCTGCTACTGTACTCCGCGCTGACGGTCAATCTGACGGGGCGCGGCGACCCGCAATTGTTGATGGGGCAATTGGTTTCGGCGAACTACTTCGCCACGCTGGGGGTTGACCCGGTGGTGGGGCGCGGTTTCCGGGCGGAGGAGGACTTGCCGGGCGCGCCTCTGGTGGTGGTGATCAGCCACGGGTTGTGGATGCGCCTGTTCGACGGAAGCCAGGAGGTAACCCGCCGCACGATCGAGATCAGCGGTCACCCTTACGGCATTATTGGAGTGGCGCCGGCGGGATTCCAGGGACTGAACCAGCTCAGCGGGGCGGATGTTTTCCTGCCGCTTTCGTTATATCCCCGGTTGTACCCGATGCCCGGGCAGGTGGCGCAGCGGCGCGCTCTGCTCTTCGCCGCCGTGGGGCGGCTGAAGCCGGGGGTGAGCATACGCCAGGCCGAATCGGCATTGCAGATCCTGGCGGAGGAATTGGAACGGGAGTACCCGCGGGAGAACCAGGGGCGGCGGGTCAGCCTGACGACGGTGACGGAAGCGGCCCTGAATGCGCGCACGCGTCCGGCGTTATTGCAGGCCGGGGCGGTGCTGATGACGATCTCGGCGCTGGTGCTGCTGATTGCGTGCGCCAACGTGGCCAGCCTTCTATTGGCGCGGGCCGCGGGGCGCCAAAGGGAGATCTCGATCCGGCTGGCGATGGGCGCCAGGCGCGGCCGGCTGATCCGTCAGTTGCTGACGGAGAGCGTGGTGCTGGCAATGGCCGGCGGCGGCTGTGGCCTGATTCTGGCAAGCTGGGCGCGCGACCTGCTGTGGGCCTGGCGGCCGCCGATGTTCAACCATGCGGGCTTCCGCCTGGAGCTGGATTCCCAGGTGCTGGTGTTTACGGTGGGCATTTCGCTGGCGACGGGAGTGCTTTTCGGCCTGGCGCCGGCCATTCGGGCGACGCAGGCGGACCTGGCGACGGACCTCAAGGAACGCGGCAGCGCGCCGGCGGGATTCAATCGCGTGTCGCATCCGCGCGCCGTGCTGGTGATGGCGCAGGTGGCGCTCTCGCTGGTGGCGCTGATCGGCGCCGGGCTATTCGCGCGCAGTCTGCGCCAGGCCGGCCGGATGGATCCGGGGTTCGACGCCGCGCATCTGGGCATGGTGGCTTACAACGTGACGGACCAAGCGTACAACGAAGGGCGCGGGCGGGAATACCACGAGCGGGTGGTGGAAAAGGCGGCGGCGGTTCACGGGGTGATTTCGGCGGCGCTGGGGCGCGACATTCCCTTCCACGTGGCGTCCACCAGGACGGTGTTGCTGGAAGGGCAGGACGCCAGCGCCACCGGGCAGGGGCGCTCGACCTTGACCTCTGTGGTCTCGCCCGGATATTTCCAGACGATGGGGATCGCACTGATGCGCGGGCGGGATTTTCGGAAGGCCGACGGCAAGACGTCACCGCGCGCGGCGATTGTCAATGAAACCGCCGCGGGCGCGTATTGGCCGGGACGGGACCCGATCGGGCAGCACATCAGTTTTGCCGGGGAGGGGCTGCCGGTGGAAGTGATCGGGATCGTGAAGACGACCAATTACCTGGCCATCGGCGAACCGCCGCAGCCGCTGGTTTACCTTTCGCTGACGCAATACTACTTTCCGACGGCGGTGCTGTACGTGCGGACGGCGGGAGATCCGGAAGCGGTGATGGGGGCGGTGCGGCGCCAGGTGCAGTCGCTGGACGGCAACATGCTGCTACAGGCGGAGAGTCTGCAGACGTCGATCCGCGAACTGCTGTGGACGCAACGATTGGCGGCGGGCCTCCTGGCGGCGTTTGGAGCGCTCGGCCTGTTGCTGACGACGATCGGGATCTACGGCGTGGTTTCGTACTCGGTACGGCAAAGGACGCGGGAGATCGGTGTGCGGCTGTCCCTGGGCGCGACGGTGGGCGACGTGCGGCGGATGATTTTGTGGGAAGGGCTGCGGCTGGTGGCGATCGGCGTGGCGGCGGGCGAAGGGGCGTCGCTGGGGGCGGCGGGCCGCCTCGGGAGCATGCTGTTCCTCAAGAATCCACGGGACGTGCTGACTTTCACGCTGGTGCCGGCGGCGCTGGTAGCGGTGGCGGCGATGGCATGCTGGGTTCCGGCAGTGCGGGCGACGAGCATCGACCCGTCGGTGGCGCTGCGCGACGAGTAGCGGGGGGGTATCATGGATGACATGGGCACGACGACGCTGATGAGCTTCGCCGAATTCGAGCTCCTGGATTTTGGAGCCGATGAAGTAGAGCTGCTGAGAGGAGAGTTGATCCGCTTGCCGCCACGACAACGCAAGCACATGGAGATCTGCACGCGGCTTTTCAAGCTGTTGGACGCCGCTTTGGAGCGCTGGAAGCGCAACAACTCAGACGCTGCCATCGGCAAGCTGCACATCGAGATGGGGTATGTGATCTCGAGCGATCCGCGTTCCTGGCTCCAGCCGGACTTGAGCCTGACCCATCCCGACCAGCCTGGCGACCGTTACTACGAGGGCGCGCCCCTGGTGGCGATCGAGGTGGTCTCCGAGTATGACACCGCGACCCGAATGGACAGGAAAGTCGCGGAATATCTGGCCCACGGCGCGGCCGAAGTGTGGGTGATCTACCCCGAGACCCGGCATGCCTGGGTGTATCGCGACGCAGTGCCCGCGGCGACACGGGAGACTGAGGCGATCCACAGCGAATTACTGCCGGGGATCGAGATCCGGCTGGACGAGATCCTTTAGAACCTATTCGATCAGGTCGCGGCGGCGCTCTACCGGGGGCTCCCCACCGCCGGGTTCTTCCGCCTCGCCGCGCCTGCGCAGTCGCGGACGGCCGTCCTCGGGCGCCTTCTTGCGGGCCTCCCCCGAGATCAAGCGCTGGCGGATGGCGGTGTACTCGGAGGTGTTGACAACGTACTCATTCCTGGCCGGCAGAATGCGGCCGATCTCCTGTTCGGTTTTTTGGATGCGCGTGGCATCCATGGGGTGGGTGGAAAAGATGCGGGCGACCGTGCCGGGCTGTTTCCTCTCCAACGACTCCAGCTTCTCGAAGATGCTGATGGCGCCGTTGGGATCGTAGCCGGCGGCGTAGAGATACTGCACGCCGAGGTAATCGGCCTCCGCCTCATCCTGGCGGGTGAAGTGGAGGAACGCGGCGGGGATGCCGAGATCGGCGCCCTGCCGGGCGAGCACGCCGCCCAGGCCGCCGCCCAGCATCACTCCCGCGGTGCCGCCGGCCAGGCGGGCGATCTGCGATTTGGTGGCCTGACGGGTCATGTGGCGGGCGGCGACGTGGGCGATTTCATGGGCCATGGCCGCCGCCAGTTCGTCCTCCTCGTCGGCGATTTTGATGAGCGCCGTGTAGATGAAAACGTAACCGCCGGGCAGCGCGAAGGCGTTGGGCGAATCGCCTTCGATCACCTGAAAAGTGAAGGGCACCCTGGCGTCGGAGTTGCGCACCAGGTTCTGGCCGATGCGGTTGATGTATTCGGAGAGGAGCGGGTCATCCACCACCTTGGCCTGCCGCTGGACTTCCTGCGCCAGTTGCTTGCCCAGCGCCATCTCTTTTTCCAGCGAGTAGAAGTTGATCCCTTTGCCGACATCGCGGTTGCCGATCTGCGCCGGGTCGTCCTTCGTTTTGCGGGCAGTATCCTGGGCGAACGCAGCACTGCCAGCCAGCGCCAGCAGGCAGACCAGGGCGCGCCGCATTGTCATTGCCTGCCCCTCAAGGCCATACATAACGTATTGTATAAAGAATGGGTCCTGAAAATGTAAAAAGTTGCGTGGAAGTTCCGCTGTGGCAGCGCTACGCCGACCAGTTTCCCGTGCGCGAGAACCTGGTGTATTTGAATCATGCTGCGGTTGCGCCCGTCCCCAGGTGCTGCGCCGATGCGCTCAAGCACCTGGCCGACGATTGCCTGCACTACGGCAGCCTCCACTATGACAAGTGGCTGGCCGTGTACGACGGTCTGCGGGTGGCCGCCGCCCGGTTGGTGAATGCCGACCCCGGGGAGATCGCGCTGGTCAAGAACACGTCCGAGGGCATCGCCATGCTCGCCCTGGGACTGGATTGGCGGCCCGGCGACCGCATGGTGGGCTTCCTGGAGGAGTTCCCGGCCAACCAATACCCCTGGAAGCGCCTGGAAGCAAAGGGGGTTGAGGTGACCTGGCTCTCCATCTACGATTCCCTGGAGAAGATCGACGAGGCCTGCCAGGGGGCGCGTCTGCTGGCCATCAGCTTCGTACAATTCCTGGGCGGATACCGCGCACCGATTAAAGAGATAGGTGAGATTTGTCGGCGTAACCAATGCATTTATTTCGTAGATGCGATTCAAGGCCTTGGCGCATTTCCGCTCGATGTGCGGGCCTGCCACATCGACGCCCTGGCGGCCGACGGGCACAAGTGGCTGCTGGGTCCGGAGGGCTGCGCCATCTTCTACATAAATCAGGCGCTTCAAGACCGCGTGGAGCCGGTGGAATTCGGCTGGACCAACGTGGCCGGCTACGCCGACTACGGTTCGCGCGACATGACCCTGCGGCGGGATGCGGGCCGATATGAGTGCGGAACGTTAAATACAATTGGATGTTTTGGATTAAAGTCTTCAATTGAATTTTTACTTGAGGTTGGGCCAGGAGAAATCGCCCCGGTTGTCCAAAATCTGGGCGACCGGATTGCGGCTGGCGTCGCGGCCAAGGGATACCAACTCTTCCTGGAACGGACGCCTCAAAACGGCGCCGGCATCGTCAGTTTCCGCAAGGGGGGTACGGAAGCCACCGAGACCGTGCGCCTGCTCCGCCGGCAGGGCATCGTCACCGCGGCGCGCGCCGGGTGGGTGCGCACCTCGCCTCACTTCTACGTCAGCCCGGCCGAGATCGACCGGTTGATTGACGGGCTGCCGTGACGGTTTGGCTGCGCAGGCACCCTTTAGCCGCGTTCCTGCCGCTACAGGCGCTGCTCTACTCGTGGCATCTGGCGCTGCTCTCGCCCTGGGGAGACGAGGCGGGCACCCTGTTGGCGGAGCACGCGCCGCTGGGCGCGCTCATTCGGTTTGCCGCCGCGGATGTTCATCCCCCACTTTACTATTTGCTCCTATATTATTGGCAAACAATACCATTAGGCTTCGATTGGGCTGTCCAGGCACGGCTCCTCTCGGTGTTTTTTGCGCTGCTCGGGACGGTGGCGCTCGACGGGTTCTGGGGGGCGCGCCTGGAAGAGCGGGCGCGGCTCGCACTGCTTGCCCTTTGGACATTTTCGCCCTGCCTGCTGCTGTACGCGCGCATGTGCCGCTCTTACAGTTTGCAGACGCTGTGGGCCATCGTCGCCGCCGCTTTGTTGACGCGCGCCGCGGCGAAATCCACCTGGCGGAACGCGGCGCTGCTGGCGGTGGCGCTGCTGGCCGCCCTCTACACCCATTACGTCGTTGGTATCGCCCTGATCGCTACCGCCAACCTGACGCTGCTCTATCGCCGCCGGTGGCGCGCGGTTCTGGGGATCGACTGCGCGATCGCCGTTGGCTACCTGCCCTGGATCTGGCGGCTGGCCGCTTCCCTGACAAACTGGGGCAGCAACGCGCGCAACTATGCATTGACCGGATCCCGGGTGCTGGAAGTGCCGGTGAAGTTCGCCTATTGGTGCATGTCCTTCGCCATGGGCGAAGCCGTGCCGGATTGGTTACTGATCCTGGGCGTGTTGCTCGTGCCGCTCGTGGCGCTGGCCGCCTGGCGGGGCGCGCGGCGATGTCCGGAAGTGGCATGGATGGCCGGGGCGATGGGCGCCATCGGATTCATCGGCGTGGCACGCTGGGTTTCCTACCCCTTCGTGCCCGCGCGGATGCTCTTCGTGCTGCCGTTTTTCCTGCTGCTGATCGCCCAAGGCGCCGACAAAAGCAGCGCCCGGGACAGTGGCGGCCGGCCGCGCTGGGGCAACCTGGCGGTGGCGGTCATGCTGCTGGTTTCGCTATCCGGCATCTGGTGCTACTTCCATAAGACGGGCTTTCGCAACAAACAGTACCCCTTGCCGATCGGGGAAATCGCCGGATGGATCCAGCACGACTCCGGTGCCGCGGATTCCGCGATCCTGGTGGACTCCACCAATTCCGATCCGGTCGCCCTGGTCTATGCGCTTAACCCGCGACGGGCCGTTTTGCAGACCGGCCTGCCGGGAACCTCGGACGAGTTGACCCGCCTGCTGGGGGAACCGCGGATTCGGACGGTCTGGTTCCTGCGCAATACGCACGACGTCTCGGCAGACGGACTCGATGGCCAATTCGAAGTCCGGATCCGCGCCCGGATGGCGGAAACCGTCCACCCGTTCGAGCCCTACACGCCGCTGGAGCGCTATCTCATGGGCGCGGCCGGGGGAGGCCGCGAACCGCCGCGATATTTTCACGAGTTGCTGGAGTTCCGGCGTTAGAATAGGCGCATGCTGCTCGGCGCCGTCACCTACAACGTCCTCAACAATATGGATCTGGAAACGGTTATCCGGACCCTGGAGACCACCGGATTCGATGCCGTGGAGCTGCGCACCGGCCACAAACATGGGGTCGAGCCCAGCCTCTCCGATGCCGAAAGGGCCAAGGTGAAGGATCGCTTCGATCACACCAAGGTGCGCCTGCTCAGCTTTGGCACCACGTGCGAGTTCCAGTCCGCCGACGCGGCGGAGCGGAAGAAGCAGATCGGCCTGGCCAAGGACTTCATCGGGCTGGCACACGATACCGGCGCCCTGGGCGTGAAGGTGCGGCCCAACGGGCTCGCCAAGGGTGTGCCCAAGGAGACCACCATCCGGAACATCGCGGCGGGACTCCGGGAAGTGGGCGATCACGGGTACGTGCACGGGGTGGAGATCTGGCTGGAAGTGCACGGTGCGGAGACCCAGGTTCCCGGCGTGGCCGCCGAAATCATGCGCGCCACCAATCACCAGAACGTCGGCCTATGCTGGAATTCCAATCCCACCGACGTGGTGAACGGCAGCGTCAAAGCGAGCTTCGACCTTCTCCGCCCGTGGCTGAAGAGCTGCCACATCAACGAGCTGACGAGCAATTATCCTTATAAAGAGCTGTTCGGCCTGATGAGGAAGAGCGGCTACGACCGCTGGACGCTGTGCGAAGCCGCCGAAAGCAAGGAGCCCGAGCGGTTTCTGAGATACTACCGTGCGCTGTGGCGCGAGTTGATGGGGTAGCAGTTCTCGGATGGACAGGGTCCCGTCCTACTTCAACAGAACGGTGACGGCGGAGGGGGAGACGTCGATGCGGTCGATACCGTGACCCAGTTCGAAGGGCTTGCCGATGACGGCGGCGGGGTACATGGGGAGAAGGAAGTTCTCAATGAGGAAGTCCAGCGTGCGGCCGTCGATGGCGATGCCGGAGATCTCGACGCGCTCGATATCGACGGTGGCGCGGCCGGCGGTGGAACGGATGCGGGCGGTGACGCTGACGGGCCGCTCACCGTCGAGCAGTTTGGACATCAGCCATCCGGGCTGACGGCCGGCGGAACGTTCCAACTTGCCGAAATCGACCAACGTGGCGCCGGTGGCGAGGTTGCGGGCAGTGGCGCGCAGTTGGGGATTGCGCACGCCGGCGGGCGCTTCCCTGGCGGCCCAGGCGTTGAGTTCGGGATAAGTGAGGATGACCCGCGCACCGGAGCGCAAGCGGCCGGCTTCGATGGAGTCCATCTTCTGTTTGGCGGAGTCGTAATCGTTGTATGAGGCGCCGGCGAGGGATGCGGCGACAATCAGGGTCGAAATGGCCCACCATCGGCGACTCACGCTTGATTGGACGTGCTGGGCATCGTGCGAGTTGCGGGGGAGATAGCGCCAAACGACCCAGACCTGGTGGAAAAGACCACAGCCGGAACCTCCGTGGCGACCGCGCGACGGCTGGAAAGGGTGAGAATTGAGTTTAAATTCAAAGAGATAGTCGGATTTGGGGATAACGTTGACAACGGTGGCCGGAGTGCTAAGATGATTTCGGAGTTTCTTATGCCGATATCTGTTTTGATCGCGGCGGCGGTTCTTTTGGCCGGGGTAGCGGTGTGGCTGGGCCGCACCTGGTTGAAGTACCGGGGCCAGCGTGTCATCACGTGCCCCGAAAACAAACGTCCGGCGGCTGTGGTGGTGGACGCGGCGCACGCGGCCGCGACGGTCTTCGGCAAGGCTCCGGAATTGCGGCTGAGCGAGTGTTCGCGCTGGCCGGAAAAGGCGGGATGCGGGCAGGAATGCCTGAGCGAGATCCGGGAATCCGGGGCGGATTGCCTGGTGCGCAACATCATCGCCAAATGGTACGGCGGCAAGGCCTGCGCCGCATGCGGGCAGGCAATCGGAGAAATCGACTGGACCGGGAGCCATCCCGCGCTACTGGTCGCCGATCGTGAAACTGTGGAGTGGAACCAGATTCCCGCCGATAAGTTGTTAGGGACGCTGGCGGCCGCGTTGCCGATCTGCTTCGCATGCCACACGGCGAATAAGCTGGTGAAGGAGCACCCCGAAGTGGTGACCGACCGGCATCGCGCTGGCGCATGATGTAGCGGTAGCTTTGCGAGGTCTTTACATTGAGGCTGGCTCTGTTTTGCCTCCTGGGGGGCGTTCTTCCCGCCTGGAGCGAAACGCGGGGGGCCATGTTCGCCCCCATCACACTGTACATGCAGTTTCAGCAGGCACCGCCGGTGGGCGTACTGCACGCACTCCAGGATGAAGTGGAGTCGATCATGGCGCCAATCGGACTTCGTTTCGAGTGGCGCGACCTGAATCAAGCCCAGGGGCACGAAGTGTCCACGGAACTGGCGGTGGTCACGTTTAAGGGAAGATGCGACGCCGCAGGCCTGCTGGCGCATAGCAAATCCGAAGGAGCATTGGGCTGGACGCACGTCAGCGACGGGCAGATACTGCCGTTCACGGACATCAGTTGCGACCGCGTACGGGAGTTTGTGCAGTCCGGGCTGCTGTTGTTCCGGGCAGACGACCGGGAAGCGAAATACGGTCGCGCGCTGGGCCGGGTGCTGGCCCATGAGCTCTACCACATCTTCGCCAACACATTGCAGCACGGGTCGGTGGGTGTAGCCAAGGAAAGCTACAACGTGCAGGATCTGGTGGCGGACGATTTCCAGTTCCAGGCCAAGGAATCGCGAAGGTTGCAGAGCAGCCGGCCGAGGCCCGTGATGGAGGTCGTGCCCGGTTCGATGTAAGGGGCGGAGTCCGAGCTTCGCTCGGATTGGCAGGCTGAAGCCTGCCCCACCTAGGAGCGGGCGGCGCTGGTCATCTGAGAGACCATGTTGCGGGCATATTCGGCGGCTTCCCAGTAGGTTTTGCGCAGGTGTTCGGAGGTGGAGTCGGCGGCCTCGTAGGCCAACACGCAATCCAGGACGGCGCCCAGCGCGCCTTCGCGCTGGAGGAGAGCGTGCTTGAAGCGGATATCGATGGGGAGGGGCTCGACGAGGGCGGCCAGGGGCTCATTGAAGACGAAATCGAGCGTGCTCAACAGGCCGGTGATATAGGCTTCCTGGGCGGAACAGTGAAACGAGGGGTCCATGAGTTCGGCCATGCGGGCGCGGTGCAGGGCGGCTTCGAGGTAACCGGCGGGGCAATCGTCGTTGCCGGCAAGCACCAGCAGGGTGGCCCAGCGGGAAACGAAATCGATGCCGAGCATCATCACGGCCTGGGCGGGCGAGCGGATCTCGCTGCGCCGCCGGTAGAGCGCCGAGTTGGCGAGGCGAAGCAGGCCGTAAGTGAGCGGGGCATTGCGCGCGATGGTGGCGGCGATCGTGCCGGCCGAGCTTTCTAGGTTGGCGCATTCCCTAAGAAGCGAAATCACCGAGAGGCGATTGGCGGGGATGCGGCGGCCCGAGAGCACTTCCGGACGGCGCAGGTAGTAGCCCTGAAAGAGCTGACAACCCAGTTTGCGGCACCAGCGGAACTCGGCCTCGGATTCGACTTTTTCGGCGATGATTCTGACGTCGAAGGGTCGCAGCCGGGTGAGGTGTTCCTGAAAGCGGGTAGCGCCCAGCGCCTGGAGATCGAGCTTCACGTAGTCGGCCAGCTCGATCATGGGGACGATCTCCGATTCCTTGAATGGAGGTGGAGTCCGAGCTTCGCTCGGATTGGCAGGCTGAAGCCTGCCCCACCAAAGAATGCCCCCTCGAAAGGGGGCATGGCAGCCCGGAGGGCTACTCTACCGGCGGGTGAATGTGGCGTCCATCAGCACCCAGAGGTTGGGGTCGAGAGTGACGGTTGAGGGTTCCTGGGCGGCGGCGATGGAGAATTTCTGCGCCCTGAGGGTGCACTCGATGCGCTGGAGGGCCGGGGGCGCGCCGGCGACGGCGACGGCGATCTCCAGGGGAAGACGGTAGGCCGCGCCGGGCTGGGTTTGGGCGAGGTCGATTTCGATCTGCCCGGCGGCGGGGTTGTACGTCCATCCGCCGGACACGACGGGGGAACCGGGACGCAGGAGCCACTGGTCGAAGAACCAGCCCAAATCCGCGCCGGCGGTTTCTTCCATGACGCGGCGCAGATCGGCGGTGGACGCGTTGGAATCGCGGAAGCGGCGGTAGTATTCGCGGATTCCGGCCCAGAACTTCTCCGTGCCGATGACGCCGCGAAGCATGTGCAGGGTCCAACCACCCTTCTGGTAGACAAGGCCGACCGGCGCGCGGCCGTTGCGGATCTCGCGCAGGTTGTCGTGCACCACGGCCACGCCGGGCGTGCGTTTCTCCATGGCGAAGACGCTGGTGCGGGAACGCCGCATGGCGTCGAGGAAGGCGTCGCGGCCCTCATAAAACTCGCTGGCGAGGGAGGCGAAGTAGGTGGCGAAGCCTTCGCTCAGCCAGGCGTCGTCCCAATCCTTCTCGGTGACGGAATCGCCAAACCACTGGTGGGAGATCTCGTGCGCCACCAGGGAGAAGGCGGGGCGGCCAGTGACGCTGCGTTCGCCGAAGAAGATGGCGCTGGCGTGCTCCATGCCGCCGCCCATGCCGGCCACCTGGACGTCGGCCAGTTTTTCATAAGGGTAGGGGCCGATGCGGGAGGCGAAGAATTCGATGGCCTGGCGGGTGGGTTCCTCGAAGGTCAGGATGCCGTTGTCGCGGTCCTGGGGGAAGACCCAGGTTTGGAGCGGCACGCCGGCGGCGGTCCCGAAATGGCGGGAAGCGAATTGCGCGACGCCGATGTTGTTGAGCCACGAGGCGATGGGCACGGATTGCTTCCAGTGGGTCATCCTGCGGCCATCGCCGAGATCGATCTCCTCCTGGAGGAGGCCGTTGGCCACCACCTGATATCTGGCGGGCGCGGTGACCAGAAACTCGCTGGTGGCTTTTTGCGAGGGGTGGTCGATGACGGGCAGCCAATGGCGCGCCATGGTAGGCCAGTTCCAACTGAAGAAGGTGCGGTCGCCGAACTTGTTTTTGGCGATGTGCAGGCCGGAAGCGGGGACGCCGGAGTATTTCACCGTGAGTTGGCGGCGCTCGCCGGGCGCGGGAGCGGAATCGAGGGTGATGGCGAGGCGGTCGGCAGAGTGCTGAAATTTCAGGGCGGCGCCGCGGCAAGAGACTGCGGCGACGGTCATGCCCTTACCGTCCTTGAGGCTGGTGAGGTCGAGCACGACCCGGGTGACGCCGCCTTGGAGGAAACCGAGGTCGACCGTGCTCTCGCCGGCCACTGCGTCGTTGGCATCGCTGAGAGCGATGCGGAAGATGTAGTGCTGGACGTGGATGGCGGGCTGGCGCGGGTAGTTATCCGCCAGGGCCAGCGAGGCGCACCACAGGAACACAGCCGAACGACGGAACTTTGGCATAGAGACTCTTTCGAGTTACTATACTGCAATTCGACGGAACGACTGGTCAATTGGGGGAGGGTGGGTGGATCGAGAGGGTGATTTTGACGCGGAGGCGCGGAGGAAGACGCGGAGTAGCAAAAGGAAAGTCAAAACCTGAGAACGCGGAGCCAGCGGAGGTCTCGCGTGCTGCGCCGCGAGGCGCAACGCCATCGTGGAGGGCTGGCGAGAGCGCCACGACAAAGAATCAACGAGTTGCGGGCAGGTTTCCGGAGAAGCATTTTGAGGTGGGGAGCACGGAGAACGCCCTTTATACTTCATAGAGGGAGCCTTCGTGCATGAGCGATCTCCGACACTCGCTCCGCATCTTGCGGCAAAGTCCCAGCTTCACCATCGCCGCGGTGGCGGCGCTGGCCATAGGCATTGCGGCGAATACCGCGATTTTTACGGTGGTGAATACGGTGATCCTTCGCCCCTTGCCCTTTGCGGACTCCGATCGGCTGGTGAACATCGGGCGTCCGGGCGGCGGCACCGCTGCCATACCGATGTTCACTTATTGGGAACGGCACAACCCCGGTTTCGAGGACCTGGCGGCCTACCTGCCCGGCAGCAGCATGAATCTGAACGGCGGCGACAGGCCGGAAGTGGTAGCGGCCACGCGATCTTCGCGAAATTACTTCCGGCTATTCGGGGCCAATCCGATCTTGGGGAGAACCTTCACGGCGGAGGAGGACCAGCCTGGAGGCCTGCGCGTGCTGGTGATGAGTTACGGCCTGTGGCAGCGCCGGTTCGGGGGCGATCCATCGATTCTGCGGCAGACGATCCGGCTCGGGGGAGCTCCCTACGCGGTGGTCGGCGTGCTTTCGCCAGGCTTCATTCCATACCCATCGGCCGACGTCTGGGTGCCGTTGCAGGCCGATCCCGAAAGCACAGATCAGGCGCATGTATTGCAGGTTTGCGCCCGGCTTCCTCGCGGCCTCGGCCTGGCGCAGGCCAACGCGCAAATGGCCGTGGTCGGCAAGCAGTACGTGCAAGCGGCGGCCAATCCGTTGGTGGGGAATGACGGCCAGATCGCGGTTGCTCCCCTGCAAGAACAGTTGACCGGGAACATCCGGCCGCGGTTGCTGCTCCTGCTGGGCGCGGTCGGCCTGGTGCTGGCGATCGCCTGTGCGAATGTGGCGAATCTGCTGCTGGCGCGGGCGGCCGTGCGACAGCGGGAGATGGCCATCCGCGCCGCGCTGGGAGCCAGGCGCGGGCGCATCGTGCGGCAACTGCTCACCGAGAGTCTGCTGCTGGCCGCGGCCGGCGGCGTCTCGGGTCTGGTACTCGGATCGTGGGGCGTGCGAGCCCTGCTGCACCTGATGCCTGGCGATCTGCCGCGGGTTCAGGAGATGGCTTCCATCCCGGCGCTCGATCCGCGTGTGGCGGGATTCACCGTGCTGCTGGCGCTGATCACAGGCGTGGTGTTTGGCCTCTTCCCCGCCCTGCAGGTTTCGCGCGCGGAGCTGGCATCGGTGCTCAAGGAATCGGGCGGCCGCATGGGCACCGGCTGCCGGCAAAACCGCACGCGCGGCATCCTGGTGGGGGCCGAAGTGGCCCTCGCGGTGGTCCTGTTATGTGGCGCCGCATTGCTGATTCGCAGCTTTGCGGCCATGCATGCCGTGAGTTTGGGCTTTGACCCTCGCAACCTTCTCACCATGGAGGTGTCGCTGGCGGGCCCGGCCTACGCGAAATCGAGCGCGGTGGACCGCCTCGGCCGGGAGTTCGTCGAGCGGGTCGAGAGGTTGCCTGGCGTGGAGTGCGCCGCCCTGGCCAGCGCGCTTCCGCTGTGGGGCAAACAGGACATGCTCTTCAGCATCCCCGGAAGGCCGCCGCTCCAGGGCTACTACCACTTCACCGGCGATGTCCAGTGGCTGATTGTCTCGCCGCACTACTTCGAGGTCCTGCGAATTCCGCTCGTGGCCGGCAGGTTCCTACGCGATCGGGAAGCGGGCCGAACCGTGGTCATCAGCCAGACCATGGCGCGCCAGTACTGGCCCAATGGCAACCCTGTCGGACAGACCATCGTCGTCGGGCCCGGGTTGGGTCCGGGCTACGAGGCGGGAGTCACGGAGATTGTGGGGGTAGCCGGCGATGTGCGCTGGCGGTTGGACGTGGATGCAGCGCCGGTGATGTACCAGGTGCCATCCCAGGTCGTCGATGGCGCCATGGCGCTGGTAAACCGGCTGCAGCCGGGCGCCGTGCTGGTTCGCACCCGGGCGGGCGTGGCGCCCATGAGCGTCAGCCAGGCGGTTCGGCAAGCGTTGCTGGCGGCCGATCGACTGCCCGTGGCGAAAGTGCGCACGATGGAGCAAGCCAGCCTCGATTCGACGGCGCGGCAGAACTTCAACCTTCTTCTGCTCGGCTTGTTCGCCGCCATGGCGCTCCTCCTGGCGGCGATGGGTATCTACGGCGTCATGTCCTACAGCGTGGAGCAACGGACGCACGAGATCGGTATTCGGACGGCGCTGGGAGCGAGCCGCCGCGACACACTGAATCTGGTGCTGTTTCAGGCCTTGCGCATGACGATGGCGGGTCTTGCCGCCGGTGTCGCGGCGGCATTCGGGCTGACGCGGCTGCTCCATGCCCAGTTGTTTGGCGTGCAGCCATCGGACCCGCTCACTTTTACCGCCGTGCCGCTCATTCTGCTGGTGGTCGCGCTGGCGGCCGCCTGCGTTCCCGCGCTGCGGGCAAGCCGCGTAGACCCGCTGGTGGCTCTGCGCCACGAATAGGGAAGGCGACAACGGCAATGGCCTCGGGCGCGGCCCTGATTCCGTCCCGCTGCCGGAAGCGGAGGCAGGGGTCTCCACGCGGGCGAGGGCGCCCGCCCCACCAGGCGCCGCCAACTGCGCCGACCTGACCTCAAGCTGCGCGCCGGAAGCGGACGTTCACTGGGTCACCAGGAGCTTCGCCGCGGGGCTGGCTACGCCACCTACCGTGACCACCACCGATTGGTCGCCCGCCGGAAGGTTGGGCGGCATGGTGAAGTTGATCTGGGTCACGCCCACCAGCCCGTAAGGGATGCCGACAAAGAACGGGGTCACAGCCAAGCCACCCACCGTCATGGAGAGCGGGAGCCTGGGGGCCGGCAACTGGCTGACCGGAAGCGAGGTGGGTGGCGGCACGCCCGTGGTCACCGCCGGCGTGACATCGCCCTCGCCGGTGATGTAGAACACCACCGAATCTCCCGCCCGGGCACTGGAGATGGGCACAATCCGGCTGTTAGCGCCCACGAAAATGCCCGGTGCCGAGGCCTTGACCGGGAAGGTGCCGGCAGCCGCCTGGCCGTTATTGTTGACGGCCAGAATCGCCGTGCCGGTGACGGTTTCATAGGGCAACTGAACGTTCAGTTGGGTGGGCGAAACAAAGTACAGGGGCGCGGCCACGCCATTGACGGTGACCGAAACCCCGCCGAGAGTGAGCGGTAGGGGAACCGATGGCGCTACCAAGGTGGAGTTCGCCAGGCCCTTGCCGAACACGCTCAGGATCATACCGGGGGCGGCGGCCGACTGGAAAGACGCCCCGTTGGCCGCGCCCGAAAGACTCACGGCGCTGGACGCCCCAACCGTGAAGACGATCAGTACGTTGACGAACTGCGGAGCGGTGTTCACCGATTGGAACACCAGGGTCGCGGTGTAGACTCCATCGGCGAGGCCGGCGGCAGAAGCCAGCAGACTGACCTGAGAAGTGCCGGTACCCGCCGCCGGAGACACCACCAGCCAACTGGTCTTCTGGTTGGCGGGAAAAACCGCCAGCGACCACTGCTGGCCCGATGGAACGGTCACGCTGAGGGTGGTGGAGGCGGACTGCGCGGGGGCCACGTTGAGCGCAATCGAGCTTTTGGAGACGGAAAGCGCGCCCGCGCTCTGGCCCGGACCCTGGAAGGGGACCTGGAGGGTGGCGGAGACGTTGTTCCCGGCAGTGTCGACGCCGGCGATTTCGTAGTCGAGCGTGGTGGGAACGGTGCCCAGTTTCCAGCAGAGGCCCGCCTGCAGAGCGCCCAGCGGCGCCAGGTGCAGGGTTCCGAACCAATTACCGATCTGGGGGGTGGCGTCGCTGCCGCCGGCCAGGAAGCGGGTCAGCAGCACGCCGTATCCGTTGTTCTCTTGCAGGTTCAACTGCTGGTAGTAGGGGGAGCCGGCCGGGCAGCGCGAGTCGCCGTTGGGGTTCTGGATCTCGGTGCCGGGCGAACTGGTGAGCGACAGGGAGGCCGACAGTTGCTTGGGGTAGAAAGGAACGGTAATCTCCTGGCTCCACTTTTGGCCGCCGCCGTCCACGCCCGCGAAATCGAAAACGCGGGTAAGGGGAACGCTGGCCAGTTTGGAACGTATGGAAGCGAAAATCGTCCCGTTGGCCGGTATGGCGGCAGTGCCGAAAAAGGCGGGGATATCCGCCGTGTGGTCCGTGGCATCGATGGAAAAGGCGGTGAGCGTGGTGGCCGAACCGGCAATCTCGCTGAGCCGCACGGTGTAGAAGAAGGAATATCCGTCGGCATCGGCCTGTTGCTGGAAGACAGGGTTGGGCACAATCGAGGGAATCACCGCCGATGCGGTGGTGGGCACCGTGACCGTCACCGTCGCGGCGCCGGAGGACGCCGAGAAACTGGTGCTGCCGCCATAGGATGCCGTGATCGTGTTGCTGCCCACCGCCAACTGGCTGCCGCGGACCGTGAGAGCGGCGGTGGCCGAGCCGCCCGAACCGGAGAGAGTGGCGGATCCAACCGCCGTCTTACCCTGGATGAACGACACTGTCCCGGTGGGCGAAACTGTGCCGCTAGAGGCTTTCACGGTGGCCGTGAGCGTCGTGGTGGCGCCGGTTGTGACGGTAACGGGATTGGCGCTCAGCGTGGTGTTGGTAGCGACCGGGGCGGGCGTGGACGCGGTGCCGCTCCACTGCGTGACCAGGGCATAGACATCCACCGACCCCAGCCCGGTGGCCAGATCGAATCCCACGCCGGCGTTGTAGCCCAACTGGCCTCCCGAGCAGTCGGGAGTGCCGGACGTGCAGGGCACGATGTTGCTGCCCGCGGTGATGTCGTGAAAGATGGTGGGAGCGCTCTGCGCCAGCCGGTAGAGCGTGGGGTTGATATTCCCAAGGCCCGCCTTGGCCAGCGCGTGGTTGGAGACGAGGTACTGATTGAGCAGCGCCACGATGCCGGCAAACAGGGGCGTGGAAGCCGAGGTTCCCCCGCTGCCGATGAAGCTGCCCTCCTGCGAAACCGCGTAGGGGTCGTGGTCCCAGGAAGCCGCTAAGGACAGGTCCGGCACATACCGATGGTTGGCCGCAGGCACGCCGGAAGCGGTCTGCCAGACGGGCTTGGGAAAATAATTGCTGGCGCCGCCACCGGTGGCGGCCAACCCGCCGCCGAGGGACGTGTCGAGCGCGGTGTCGTTCCAGGCTACTTCGGGGATATAGCCGAGCGCGGAGCCCAGGCCAGTGCCGTTGGTGGTGTTCCAATACGTGCCGGTGGAGTCGTTGAATTCGGTGCCGCCCAGGGCCGTCACTTCGGGCAGGCTGGAGGGCAAAAGGACTCCCAGGCCGTCGGAGGCGACCTGTACTTTCTGGTGTGGATCGCAGCCCGCGGCGCCGCTGTCTCCGGAAGAAGCCAGCCACGTGGCGCCCTGCAAATTGGCCTGCTGGGCAACGGTTTCCCAGGCGGCGAAATCGCTCGGCCCCGAGGTTCCTTCGGCTTCGCAAACGCCCCAACTGGTGCTGATGATGGGGGCCAGGTTCTGGTCGATGGCGTATTCCAGGGCTACCGCCATGTCGCTGGCGTAGACGCTCAGGATGGTGGCGCCGGGAGCGATCCCACCGGCGTATTGCAGGTCCAGATCGGCCTCGCCTTCGGCATCGGAGATCACGCCGGGATCGGGATATCCCGGAACCAGCACCTGCTGCGGATCGTTCTTGGGGACGCCAAATGCCTGGCGGAAGGCCTGGATGTCCGACAACAGGACGGCGCTGCCGCTGATCACGGCGATCTTCTGGCCCGACCCGTCGATGCCTTTCTGGTAGAGCGGGTTGACGTTGTAAATGGTGGCCAGGTCGGCCGGTCCCAGCACGTGGGTGCCATTGCCCGAAACCAGGGGCACGGGCTTCACGGGACGCGCCATGGGCTTGATGCGGAAGTCGTCGAGGCCGCGGATGACCTGCACCACGGGCGCGAGATCCGCGGGGATGGAGGGATCGGTGGCATTGGCGTAGTGCGTCTCTCGGCCGGCGGTGTAGCGGTGAATCTCGGTGTGAAAGGCATTTTCCACCTGTCCGGCGGTGCCGCTGAAGCCGACCGAGTTGCGGGCGCGCGCCACGTAGTCCAGGGTGAAGCCTTGCGATTGCAGCCAGGCGAGGACGGCGGCGAAGTCGTTGGAACTCAGCCCGAAGCGGTCGGCATATTCCTCCGGCGTGAGCCAGTTGCGGTAGTTGGGCGATGCCGGATCCTGCTGCTCGGCGAGCAGTTGGGCGATCTGGGCGGCCTGGATGGGGGAAGGCTTCAGGCGCAGCCTCATTCCGCCGATGCGCAGCAGGGGATCGACGCGCCCCTGGTCGTCTTGGGGGAGCGCCCGCGGGGTCCGGTTGCCTTTCAGGGGAACGGTCCGAAGGTTGTCCACTGATGTCGGAATGCGGTCCGGCTGCGCCAGCAGGGCCGGAGCGGAAAGCAGCAGGCAGGAAACGAGGATAACGCCAAATCTCCGCCGGGGAACGACTGCGAACGGTGACATGGAATGCGCCAGGGCGAACAACCAGATAGTATCGCCGAAAAACGTGGGGTTTCCAAGATATTCCGGTACTTAAGTCTGACAGTACGCCGGCGAGGGACAGGCTCCCTGAGGTGGGGCAGGCGCTTCCTAGGGACTTGCAAAATTCCGGATCCAGAGCCCCTGGTTGGTGTCGGTACAAAACAAAATCGAGGGGAAATGTATTCGGCGGGGCGGCGAGGCAATAGAATATTT
>JBEKDV010000071.1:0-25164 GCA_050014175.1 Candidatus Solibacter sp.
ACCGAGATATTCAATCGGCCAGGGGACCGCATATATACCAGATCGATGCCGTGGGCCTGCGAAAGTCGGGCTTGCGGCCCGATGGCCTCGGCTACTCCACCGCGATTTTCGGCGCCCTGATCTCCACCTGGGCCTACTGGATTGCGCGGCGCCGCGTATCGGCGGCGGCCGCCTGCTTCGCCGGCGTCTACACGCTGCTATTGATCACCGCGCCCTTTTCGCTCGGCTATGGGCCGCGCGAATTCAGCCATGCCATGATCTACAACCGGTATGGCTTTGCCTTGCTCGGCATCATCCTCATGGAATGCCCGGCCGCATCCGAAGATGCCGGCGGAGGATGGTCAACCGGCATCGCCGTCGGATTGTTGGCGTTCCTGAAGGTCACTTATGCCGTGGTGGCTGTCCCGCTGATTCTGGCCGCTAGCGGCGCGAACCTCTTTCGCAAGCGGAGGCTGGTTGCCCTGTGCGGCGGCGGCGCGCTGGTGGCCATCCTGGTGCTGCTCTACCTCAGGTTCGATATTGCCGCCATGAGCAGCGATCTCGGCATGGCGGCCAGCGGGCGCAGCAGAAGCTGGAGACCGCGCGAGATCTTCATGCTGGGATTCGGCCAGCTTGCCGAAAGCGTTCCTCTTCTGCTACTGGCGCTGGCGGTCGGAGGGTCGCGGCTCCGCTGGTGCGCGATGGCGGTTGTAACCCTGGCACTCGGCGGTTTTCTGCTTTCCACCAACCATCAGCCGTCCACGCTGGCGCTGAATGGATTCGCCGCCGTGGTTCTGGCCGACGAGTTCTTCCGGCAGCACCGGGGAAGCGGCAAAATCGCCGGACGTGCGGTGGTGGCATTTCTGGCATTCGCCTGCGTGGCGCCGCTCAGTTTGCAGAACGGCCTGTCGCTCTTCGCCGCCGCCCGAGAGAAACTCCAGCCGTCGACCGGCGGCCTGGTGCGTCTGGCCTCCGTCCGTGGGGCGTCGCTCATCTTCCCGCCCTCGCCGTTCGAGACCGAAACCGGCGGCCCGGACTATGTGCGGGTCATCAACGACGGCCTGGCGCTGCTGCGCCGCCGAACCGGCCCGCGCGATGGCGTGCTCACCGTCGACATGATGAATCCGTTCAATTACCTTCTCGACCGTCCTTCGCCCACGGGCGGTTTCGCCGCCGGCGCCTACAACTACGTGTTCAGCGACGCCGCGCACCCCACGCCCGACCGATGGGTAGGCAACGCCCGCTACGTAATGGTGCGCAAATACAGCCCCGGCGTGAAAGACTACGGGATCGAGAGTTACCACATCGAAGGGATCCGGCGGATTTACCAGCCTATGTTAGACCAGCGATTCCAGGTGCTGGAAGAGACTGGGCACTGGATCTTATACGGCAAGAGATAGCGGCAAGTGACACGCCAGGAGGCCTGTCCAACTTACGGCATCGACACGCTCCAATTGCCCGCCTGCACTCTGCCCATCGCGCCCTTGGGCGAACCCGCCGACCAGAACAGCGACACCATGCCCCACGGTTCGCCGAAGCGCGCTTTGCTCTTCGCCACTACCTTAAGCATCAACTGCTGTAATGCCTCGCGCTTTTGTTGGAACTCCGCGTCGTCCTTTAACCCCACCGGGTCACGCCCGTTGAGGAACTGGCGCATCTCTAGCAGCACCGTTCCCGCTTGCGTCATGCTCTCTGCCCACCACACGATGTCGTAGAGATCGCCCGTTACATCCGCCAGCACCTGGTCGAACCGCGGATCGGTGCTGTCGAGCGGAATCAACTGGCGCAATTCCGGGCTGGGGCCGATCTCCACCGCGCGCGCCCAGGTCGCCGGATCATCGAGGAAGCGGTAACGCGCCGAAGCGATCTCATCGGCACCGGGATCCAGCAGCGCGCGCAACGCATCCCGCCCATATTCGCGGTAATAGGTTTCCTGGCGCGGCGTGCCGCCGGCGAAAAAGAGATTCTCGCACGCCGCGTCATCCAACTCGGTGCGCAGCAGGCAGGTGGACGTCTTATCGCCGGTGTAGCCGGAGAGCGCCGCCGCAACGTCGCCTCTCGCCATGAGATTGAGCGCCACAAACCAGTTGAGATAGTCCCGCACCTTGGCGGCGCTGGTGTCCCCATCGGCCACGAAATGCAGGTTGGCGCAGTGCAACTCGGGCATGGCCACCACGCCACTGGCGCGGTACGTCGTGGTCGCCAGTACGGATTCGAAGATCGCCTTGCGCAGCGCCTCCTGGCGATCGGCCGCGTTGGTAATGGCGCCGATGCGCTGGCTCGCCGCCGTCTCCTTGATAGTCACGCCTCCGCTGGCCGGGTCGCTGAGGATCTCGCACTTACCGATCAGGTTCGACATGGAAATCAGGTTGACAATCCCCAGCAGGTTGACCTTGAGCGTGACGCCGTGGCTGCGCATGCGCGTCAGGATGCTGCTGCGCAAGGTCACGCCGGCGGGCGATTCCAGTCCGGTCAGCGCCGTGAGATCGCCATGCAGCGCGCGATTCACGGCGCTGGTGGAGATGGCGTCCAATGCGCCCGGCTGAATTTCGTACTCGAAAAGCGCGTCGTCCTCCGTGGTGGTGGAGAGCGCCAGGTCGAGCGACACCTGCAAAGCGTGATCCACACCGTCCTTCAACGCCGCATTGAACGTCTGCGTCTCCGCCTCGGAGAGGCCTGCCAGCAGCTTCGGATCCGGATCGGTCTTGGCGATAGCGCCCACCAGGGCGGCCAGCAGGTCGGCGCCGCCCACCTGCACGCTGGCGCTGGCCGACGCCGTTAAATCGCCGCGCAAGGTGAGGCCCTTCTGCTTTTGAAAGCGCAGCCCCACCGCGCCGCCGGCCAGCCCCTCAGCGCGGATCTGGTACCCGCCCGAGAGCGTGACCGACGCCGACACGCCGGCCATCAAGCCATCCTTCACGTCGATGCTTCCGGCGTTCAGCGGCAGGTTCACCGACGCCAATGGATTCACCGGCGCGGCGACATCGAAGCCGGCGGTGAGCTTGAGGCTGCCCTCCCCGGACACCGCGCACACGTCGCCAGGATGGAGCAGGCGGAGATCGGCGACAGACGCCGGGATCACAAAAGCCGAGAGCATCTGGCCCACCGCGCCGCCCAGCGACGGCTCCGGCGCCGCGCCGGCAAACGCCTTGTCGAACCCGATAGTCACGCTGCTCGCGGCGTTCATGCCGAACGTGAAATCGCCGGCCGCCACACTGACGCCGGGCGCGAGGCTCCCGGTCACTTCCAGCCCCGCATGCGCCGCGTCGGCGTGCAGCACCGCGTGTACCTTCGGGGTGAGCGTGATGGCCGGCGTGGACGCGCCCAGTTGGAAATCGTTGCCCAGCGTCGCCTGAAACTGAATCGGCTTGGGTGCGGCCGCTGATAGTGCCTGGTCTTGCAGCGCCACGAAATCCGGCGCCACCAGCAGGTGCAGCACTTGCGAACGCGCATAGGCCACCAGCGAGGAGGGCTGGGAGAGATCGATCTGGACCGTTTCGACGGGCTTCCCCAATTCGTCGGTGAAGGAAATGTCCGGCATGATGGCTTACCTTTCCGCGGCGGGCCCCAGAAGCACACGGCCAGGACGCTCCGCCGTCACTTTGTCCTGCCGCAAGACGAATTTGCCGTTCACCAGCACGTCGCGCACGCCCACGGAATACTGATGGGGCTTATCATACTCGGCCCGGTCGGCAACCGTCGCCGGGTTGAAAACGACACAATCGGCCTTCATGCCGGGGCGCAGCATCCCGCGATCCCAGATCTTGAGGCGCTGCGCGGGGTACGCGGACATACGGCGCACCGCGTCTTCCAGGGTGAGCACGTGTTGCTCCCGCACGTAGACCCCGAGAACCCGCGCGAACGTGCCGTAGCTGCGCGGGTGCGGCGCCGCCTGGCCGAACACAGGAATCTCGCCGTCGCTCGCGATCATGGTGAACGGCGAGCGCATAATGCGCACCACGTCCTCTTCGGCGATGGCGTGATACACCGCTGAACAGCCGCCCTTGTCGACCAGGTCCATCACCGTTTCCGCGGCGTTTTCCATGCTGGGCTCGAAGCCGCGCGCCTGCGTGATCTGAGTGAGATTCCTGCCCGCCAGCGCGTGGTCGAAAGAGCAGTTGACGATGACCACGTTCTTGGGATCGCCGGCTCCGCGGTCCACCTTCAGGTTTTGCACGATGGCCGCTTTAATGCGCGCACGCTGCTCCCCCGCGGCCAGCCGTTCGCTCGTGGATTTCTGCCCGCCTTCCAGCGCCCACTGCGGAAGCAGCGCGGCGATGCCCGTGCTCGATGCCGTGTAGGGGTACTGATCGATGGTCACATCCACGCCGCGGGCGCGCGCCTCTTCCACCAGCTTGAGCGATTCCAGGCTCTTGCCCCAACTGGGTTGGCCGATCATCTTATGGTGCGTGATCTGCGTGGGCAGCCCGCCTTCCTCGCCGATGCGAATCGTCTCGCGCACGCTATCCAGCACGTGAGCCGCTTCGTCGCGCATGTGGGAGATGTGGATGCCGCCCATCTTTCCCACGACCTTGGCAAGAGCGATGACTTCTTCGGTGGGCGTGAAATTTCCCGGCACATAAAACAGTCCGGTGGAAAGCCCGAAGGCGCCGTCGCGCATGGCTTGCGCGGCCATGTCCTTCATCTCTTCGATCTCCGCCGCGCTCGCCGGGCGGTTGGCCAGCCCGATGACAGCCTGCCGTATGCTTCCCTGCCCCACCATGGTCGCGAAGTTGACGGAGATCGCCATCTTGCGAATCCCATCGAGGAAGGGCGCGATGGGCACGGGCGAACTGCCGTCGGGACCTTCCACGATGGTGGTGACGCCCTCGCGCAGATAGTTTTCCGCCGTGGGCACGGCCGCGATACCCCTCCGCCCGTGGGAGTGAATGTCGATGAAACCGGGGGCCACCACCATGCCTTTGGCATCGATGCGGACGGCCGCGGCTGCGTTGCCCAGCGCGCCCACGGCGGCAATGCTATCGCCGCGAATGCCGATATCGGCCAGAAACCACGGCGAGCCCGACCCATCCACCACGCGGGCTCCGGCAATGATCACGTCGTAGGGCGCGGTCTGCCCCCAAAGCCCAACCGCCAACAGCAGCATCCCAGCGCAACGCACCATGCGCCCTATTGTACACACTGCCGATCGGCTCCGCCGTGTGGATGCGCGCCGCCGGGCGCGTCGCTTCTGCCGGACTTCCGCGACGCCGCCCCGCTGAGAGTAAACTGGTGTTGAAGGCAACTGGCCCAAAGGCGCACCGTGTGAACCCGAGCGCCGGAGTGATTGTGAAAGATCTCGATATTCTGGGCGGAGCCCCAGTCTTCCGCAGCACTCGGGTTCCTTTTCAGGCGCTCCTGGACTACCTGGAGGGCGGGCAAACACTGGACGAGTTCATCGACGACTTTCCCACCGTGACCCGTGAAGCCGCCATCTCCGCGTTGGAACTTGCCAATTCCGTACTCGTCGGCCATCTCGGATGAAGGTTCTCCTCGACGAGTGCATCCCACGGAAGCTCAAGTACAGCCTGCCGGATCATGAGTGCCACACCGTACCCGAAGCAGGCCTCGCCGGCAAGAAGAACGGCGTGTTGCTCGGTCTCGCGGAGGGCGCCTGCTTCGAGTCGGCTTGCGGATCTCCTTCCGTTGGCGCCAGAACTTCTAAGAACCATGAAACTGGCGCGCAAAGGCGAGATCCATCGCATCGGTGGCGAGAGGCCGGCGTCCTGAACCTGGGCGTTGGGGGGCATCTCGGCAGCCAGGCGAACATGCAGTGTGGGCGCCGCGTGATTCCGTAGTCGCGAAATATCGGGCGTGTTCTCGGTACGACTACTGTCGCCGAGGAATCAAAGGGACCCTCTCAAATTCATATTGGAAATCTGACGGCAAGCTCGCGGTTTTTCCGTGCTCATCACTCACGCTGACATACGCTTGGGACTTCTCCGAGCTTACTCCGTGGGTCCCCATGCCGCACATTGCGTTGGTCCGACTTCGGAACATAATCCGCCAATCGTCGTCTCTAACACTCGGTGCATCTCCATGTTCGGCACCGAGAAACACCCGCCAGGTACTATGGTCGCGCATCGCCAGCAACGGATCGCCGTTGAAACCCAAGGTTAGGCTGACACGAGGATCAACAACGTACTCCTGACGACGGACTTGGGAGGGCCCACCTTTGTCATACAAGAGGAGCTCGGGACCGTAGTCCCCAATCCTGGAGCCGATCTGGCACCGCCTCGATCCAGAGGGATCCATAAAGACCAGGAGTATGCCTTTTGGAGTCGTGCTCGGTATCCGTGGATCACTGTCCGGCCCCCAGTAACTGAGCGTCTCGTCGGCTGCACCGATAACCTCAAACCGCTTTGCCCGAATCGTCCTTGGCGTCGTCGCAATCCAGTCACGGGCAACGCTCCCGACAAAACCAGCGCCGAGCGCAACGACGGCTACCATGGCGTTATTTTGAATAGCTGCTCTAATGCGATTAAGGCTCATCACTTCCCATTAGACACCGAGGGCTCCTCGCAGTTCCGGCCTGTTCGCAATCGGGTTCTTGTCAAGACGGCTCGTCCGTGCTCCAATCAAACAGGCGATCCCGGTCTTATCCCCTGGAGCCCGCCAGCAAAGGAGACACATGGCAACTACCCAAACCATGCCGGCCGTTGCATCCGGCCAGGCGCCGGCCGCCACGGCGGTGGCACCCAAGCGCTACCTGGCGCTGGATGCCTATCGTGGGTTCATCATGTTCATGCTCGTGTCGGGAGGATTCGGCCTGCGGGCACTGGCCCGAAGCCGGCCGGATTACTCCTGGATCGCCGCCCAGTTCGACCATAAGCCCTGGGAGTGGATTGCCTTCTGGGATCTCATCCAGCCCGCGTTCATGTTCATGGTGGGGGTGGCCATGCCGTTCGCCCTGACCATACGCAAGGCGCAGGGAGCCACCAGCCGCCAGCTCTTCTGGCACGTGGCGGTGCGCAGCTTCCGGCTGATCCTCATGAGCCAGATTCTGGGGTCGATCTCCAGCGGCCGATTGCACTTCCAGCTCATCAATGTGCTGGCGCAGATCGGGCTCACGTATTTCCTCTGCTATCTCATCATGCAGCTCAAGTTCCGCTGGCAGGCCGCCATCGCCGCCGGCCTCCTCATCGGGCATTGGGCGCTGTTTGTGGCGTTCCCCGGTACGGAGGGTCCCTTCCTGTCGAAAACCACCAATATCGGGGCGGTCATCGATACCTTCGTGTTTGGCCATATGAACCCCGACTACTGGACCAACATCAACTTTGTGACCAGCACCGTGACCACGCTGTTCGGCGTCTGGACCGGATGGCTTCTACAGAGCCCGAAATCGCACCGCTACAAGATGCAGGTGATGGGGATCTCGGCCATGGCCTGTCTGGCGGTGGGTTTTCTGATTCACCCCTGGAACCCCATCGTGAAGCGGATCTGCACCAGCTCGTTCACGATTTTCAGCACCGGCTGGGTGCTCCTGATGCTGCTGGCGTTCTATTGGGTAGTCGAAGTGAAGGGCTACACCAAGTGGACCTTTCCGCTGATTGTAATCGGCGCGAACTCGATTTTCATCTACTCGGTGGAACAGGTTCTGCGCTCCTGGTTGAACCGCGCCGTGGGCGTGTTTACGTTCCGGTTTACCTTCCTCGGCGATTTCGCGCCGGTCGCGCAGGCCTGCGCGGTGCTGCTGGTGATGTGGTACATGTGCTACTGGCTCTACCGGCGCAAGATCTATTTCAAGCTCTGAGACGGCGGGGCTCCCCGATTAACGGAGGCGCGCCGGCTTGAGCGTCCAGCCCTGCAGGCGGCCCAGTTCGAGCAACTCGGGCGCGCTGAAACCCTCCGGGTGGATCGCCCAACTGAAGGCGCCCTTGGGATCGGTGGAGAAGTAGTTCTCGAATTCCAGGTTGGCCCGACGGATGGCGGCAGTGGCGGAAGTACCGTCATCGGCGGCCAGGGTGGCCGCAAAGTCGCCGATGGAGAGCTTTTCGGACCCGAACCAGACCTCCGCGGGCAGGCGCTGGTGCAGACGGATGAACGATACCGCCTCCGCCTTGGCGCGCTCCCAAGCCGCGCGGGGAATCGTGTCGCCATGGAGCGTGCTGGCCATCCGCGTGGCCGGTCCATCCACAACCCGCGGATCCATTCCGAGCAGGGCGAGGAGCATATCGGCGGCCGATAGCGATTCCTTTTCCGTGAGCAGGAACGTCTGTTTAGCGGCCATGTGCTCCGCGATGCGAGCGCGATTGACGGACAGCGGCGCGGGACCGCCGTACACCTGCAACATCTCGCGCGCGGTGGCGAAGCGGACGCCGGGTACGTTTTTCATATGGGCGACGTAGTCGTGCAGGATGGCGTAGCAGCGTTCGGAATCGGCTTCGGTGCGTCCGTGGGGACGGCGCCAGTCAACGCGTTCGCGATCGGCGCCCTTGGCGAAATTCACGGCGTCCCAGAATTCGGTGGTGACAAATTCGGTGGGGTGATAGTAGATGCTGATCACGCCGCCACCGCGCGCCGCCAGTTCGGAGGCGGCGCGGTCGAACCGCTGGTAGCTGTTCTCCGGCGGTGCGGCGCCATCCAGCGGCGCCCGCATGGTGAACCGGCCCATGTGGAAAATGTGCAGCAAACCGCCATACCAGAAGGGCTGATTATCGAGCCCCACCTGCGAGCCTTCATCCAGGTAGACCGGAATGCCCATGCGCCGCAGCGCCGGGTTGGTCTGCGGCGCCCAGGAGCTTCCGGGCTGGCCATAGCAACTGGGAAGCACTCCGAAGATGCGTTGGATATCGGCCACTCCGGGGCGCTCGCGGCGTTCGAACTCGGCCGCGCCCTCGACAAATCCGAGATCCCGCAGGTAGAGCGACGGCGCGGGCGGGATGCTATGGAAATTGGAGTGATAGCCGATGTCGTGCAGGGCGAGGGCGCGCACCACGTCCCAACGCCCGCGCTGTTCGAGGACGCGCGCCTTTTCGCCGACCACTTTGAAGGTGGCGCGCACGCCGAGTCCCGTCAAATCGCGGGCGATATGCAGGGCGGCGTCATCGGCGGCGGGTTCCACGTAATCCTCGGTGTCGAACCAGAGAACGACGTAGACGGGGCCGGGGCCGGCGGCACGCAGAACATTCACCGCCAGAGATATCAGCAACAAAGCGATGCGAATTTTCATATTCAACTCTCTACGGGGGGGCGCTGGTGGTTGCAGCGATGCCCGGTTATGACCTCACATCAGTTCAGGGTAGCGGAGATGCCGGCGCATTGGGAACACACCTTGCGCTTGGCAATCTTGCCGTGTTTGCGAGAAACTATACCAGCCGGCCCGCGAGTGCACCAAGTGGGGTGGCAAGAAGAGCAGGAGCGATATGGACACCAAAATTTGTCTGCTGTGGGTGGCGCTGGCCTGGGCGATGCCGCAATTCGCACAGGCGCCCGCCGAATCCCTGACGCCGGCGCAGCTCAATGCGCGGGCCAAAGCGCGCAACGTGCCGGAAATCCGGTTCGAATCGGCGCCGAATTTCCTGAAGCTACCGCCCAACCTGCACCTGGGCGAAGGCATCGGCGTGGCCACCAATTCCAAGGGACACATCTTCGTCTACACGCGCAGCCAGGCCACGCGGCTTTTCGAATTCGACGCCAAAGGGACCTACCTGCGCGAGATCGGCGAAGGGCTCTACGGATTCGCCTTCGCCCACGCGGTGCGGGTGGACGCCCAGGACAACATATGGGCGGTGGACGAGGGGTCGAACATGGTGATCAAGTTCAATCCCGCAGGCCGTGTGGCGATGGTGCTGGGCAGAAGACCCGAACCCGGGGAGCTCGCGCCGGAAACGCCGGAACCCTACACGTTCAATCGTCCGACGGACGTGGCCTGGGACGCGATGGGGAATATTTTCGTCGCCGACGGCTACGGCAATTCGCGCGTGGTCAAGTACGACAAGAACGGACGCTTCATCGCCTCGGTGGGCAGCAAGGGCAACGCGCCCGGGCAATTGAATTTGCCGCACACCATCGCCACCGATGCCCAGGGCAACGTCTACGTGGGCGACCGCAGCAACAGCCGCATCGAGGTGTTCGATAACGACCTCGCCTTCAAGGCCATCTACGACCAGGTGGGAGCGCCGTGGGCCGTGTGCATCACTCCGGGGCCGCATCAATATCTCTACAGTTCCAACTCGAATCCGGATAACAACAATTCGCAGATCGAGGCGGTGACCGGCGAGATATATAAGATGGAGCTGGACGGAACCATTCTGGGCAAGTTCGGACACGCGGGCAAGAAGCTGGGCGAGTTCGGCACCGTGCACGAAATCGATTGCCGCAAGGAAAACGAATTGCTGGTGAGCGAGATCACGACCTGGCGGGTGCAGAAGCTGACGCTCGATCCGGTGAGGAGGCCGCAATGACGGTGAGGATGCCGTTTGAGAAAATCGGTTGGCAGGCGAAAGCGCCTGCCATACCAAGCACGCAAGGCGTGGTGCACCAAGGTGGGACAGACGCTTTCGTCTGTCAACCCGGAGTCTCAAATACGAGATCGTATTCAAGAAGCGCTGCACTACGCATGGGTATCGCCGCGCTGGCACTGGCGGGTTCGGTGAGCGCGCAGATGGCCTACGATTCGGCGCCGGATCTTCTCAAGCTGCCGGAGCGCATCCATCTGGGCGAGGCGGCGGGAGTGGCCACGAATTCCAAGGGCAACCTTTTCGTATACACGCGCACCGGCGGCGGCAACGCGACGTTGGGAGCGTCGCGCACTTTCACACACGGCGGCTCGCGCCTGTTGGAGTTCGACCGCACGGGCAAGTTCGTGCGCGAAATCGGCGAGGGCGTGTACGGCTTCCTGTTCGCGCAGGCGGTGCGGGTGGATGCCCGGGACCATATCTGGGTGGTGGACCGCGGCTCCAGCATGGTGATCGACTTCTCTCCCGATGGCCGCGTCGCAATGACGCTGGGCCGCAAGCCCGAAGCGGTCTCCGACGCCGGCCGCGGCGGCCGCGGTCCCAACCTCGGCACGGGCGTGGCTGGCGACAACTTCAACCGGCCCACCGACGTGGCGTGGGATGCCGCCGGCAACATCTTCGTGGCCGATGGATACGGCAACGCGCGCATCGCGAAGTTCGCTCCTGACGGCCGTTTCCTCAAGTCGTGGGGCTCGCGCGGCACGGGGCCGGGCCAGTTCGATCTGCCGCTCTCCGTCGCCACCGATGGGCGCGGCAACGTGTACGTAGCGGACCGCGGCAACCGCCGCATTCAGGTCTTCGATAACGAGGGCGTCTTCGAGCGCCAGATCGCCGGTGTAGGCGCCCCGTGGGCGATCTGCATTTCCCCCGGAGCCCACCAGTATTTGTACAGCTCGAACTCCAACGAACCCAACTCCATGGAAGGCGGCGAAATCTACCGGCTGGAACTGGACGGCACGGTGCTGGGCAGGTTCGGCGGCGCGGGGAAGCTGCTCAAGGAATTCGGCACGGTGAACGAGATCGATTGCCGCAATCCCAACGAGCTGGTAGTTGGCGAAATCGCCAACTGGCGCGTGCAGCGGATTCGGTTGCGGCCGTAGGAAAGAGGCTTGGACAGGAGGCCTGTCTTACTTGAAAATGCTCTTGGGGATCAGGGCGTGCACGCCCTTGGTGCCGTCCACGGCCTGGGTCACATTGAAATCCACGGCGGTGCTGCACAACATGTAGGCGTCGTCGCGCGAAAGGTGTTTCTCCGTCACCAGGAAATCGATGGCCTCGCGCACCGCCATCTTCAGCGCCTCGGTCAGGTCCGGATTCAGTCCCATGGCGATGAAGTGGGTGGGCGTCTCGCCGCGCGGCGCTTTGAGGTGCAGGTCTTTGCGCACCACGAACTCGAAGGTGCCCACCAGCGAGGTTTCGAGCGCGGTGATATCGACCTCGCCGTTGCCCTGTGCCGCGTGGCCGTCGCCCACTTCGAAGAGCGCGCCCGGCACATGCACCGGGATGAACAGCTTGGTGCCCGCCACCAGATCCTTGTTGTCGAGGTTGCCGGCGTGGGTTCCCGGCGGCGCGCTCGACAGGCGTCCGGCCGCTTCCGGCGGCGCCACTCCCATGCTGCCGAAGAACGGCCGTAAGGGAATCTCGATTTTGTCGGAGAACTTCGCCACACTGCGTTCGGTATCGAGCGGAATGATCCGGGTCGCGCCCTGGGGAAAGTCCTCCGCCGTCAATACGCCGCTGGTGGGCCTGAAACTGTTGTAGGCGTAGGGAATAGCGTATTGGATGCGCAGAATCCGCACCTCCAAGGTATCACCCGCCTCGGCGCCCTCGACGAAGATCGGACCGGTGAGGATGTGCCCGCCCGGACCCTTGTCCTTCACCTCGGCATAGATCGCCTTGAGCTCGGCTTCGATGTCTTCCGTCTTCACACCCGCCGCCGCGAGGCGCTCAGGACTGTTGGTCACGAGGGTCCGGATCTCCACCCGGTCGCCCGACTTGATGCGCAGCACCGGCTTGGCGGCCGACCAGTAGTAGCCCCAAGCGACAGTGGCCGGCGTGGCCTTGAGTTGGTAATCGGCGGCGTAAGCCGCCAGCGCCAGTAGAGGAATGAGCAGAAGCCGCATGATCCCGCAATTCTATCGCATGGGCGATTCCCGAAGCCGTGGTGTACCATAAGGAATTACCGATGAAGGCGTTACTGGAAGCGTTGCAACCGGGCGAGAAGGACTGGGATTTGGCCCAGGCGATCGATCCGGCCCGGCTGCCGGCGCACATTGCGATCATCATGGATGGCAACGGCCGCTGGGCGGGCCGCCGCTTTCTGCCGCGGGTGGCCGGTCACAAGGCGGGAATCGGCCCGGTACGGACCGCCGTGGAGACGTGCGCGCGGCTGGGCGTCAAGGCGCTCACGCTCTACGCCTTTTCGGTGGAAAACTGGAAGCGGCCGCGGGCCGAAGTGGAAACGCTGTGGCGTCTGCTGCGCTACTACCTCAAACAGGAGCTGCCCGAGCTGCAGAAGAACGATATCCGGCTGCAAGCGATCGGCCGCCTGGAGGCCCTGCCGCCGCAAGTGCGCGGCGAACTGGACGCGGCGGTGGAGGCTACGGCGGCCAACCGCGGTCTGCTCGTCAACCTGGCCATCAATTACGGTGGACGGGCCGAGATCGTGGACGCGGTGAATTCCATCCTGGAAATGGCGCGGCTCGACGGCAGCATCGACACTCTCAAAATCGACGAGGATCAGATCGCCACCAGTCTTTATACGGCCTCGTGCCCCGACCCGGATCTACTGATCCGCACCTCCGGCGAAATGCGCATCAGTAATTTTCTGCTCTGGCAGATCGCCTACGCCGAACTCTACGTGACCGAGACGCTGTGGCCGGATTTCACGCGCACGGACCTGTTGCAGGCCGTGTTGGAGTACCAAAAGCGCGACCGCCGGTATGGCGGTCTCAGCGGGACGCCCGTGGAAGGCATTGCCAAGCCCGGCGAGGAATCCCTGATCGAAGCGCTCCGCACCTCATGAAGCGCGTCCTTACCGCGTTAGCCCTCATGCCCATCGTCGTGTGGGTCGTGCTGGGGGCCAATCCGTGGATTTTCCTGGCAGTGCTGGCGGCCGTCGCCTGCATCTGCTATCGCGAATACAACGAGATCGCCGCCGGGTACGGGTTTGGCGCGCCGGGTATCGTCGGCTACGGCGCCGGCCTGCTGTTGCTGGTCTGGTGGGAAGTCCCGTGGGGCGCCCTGGTGGGCGTCGCCGTGGTGGCGCTGGTGATGGTGATGCGCGAGGAAGATCTGGCCCATGCCCTGCCGCGTGCCGCGCTGCTCCTCACCGGCGTGCTTTATGTGTTCGGTTGCTGGAAATGCGCGCGTCCGCTGCGCGAGCTCAATCCCCACTGGCTGATGTACGGCCTGCTGCTCAACTGGGTGGGCGATATCGGCGCCTATTACATCGGGCGCCCCTTCGGTAAACACAAACTGGCGCCGCGGGTGAGCCCCAAGAAATCCTGGGAAGGTTCCATCGCATCCCTCATGGTCTCTCTCGTGGTGGGAACGCTCTACGTGCAGCGCTTTCTCCCCGGCGTACCGTTGTGGCGGGCGGCCGCGCTGAGCGTAGCCGCTAACATCGCGGGCCAAGTGGGCGACCTCGCGGAATCGGCGATGAAGCGCGGCGCTCACGTGAAAGACAGCGGCGGCATCCTGCCGGGCCATGGCGGGCTGCTGGACCGCGTGGACAGCACGCTGTTCGCCCTGCCGGTCATCTACGCCTACCTCAGGCTGGTATAGTGCTCCGCCCCGCCGCCTTCTTGTCCTTGTACATCTCGGCATCGGCGCGCGCCACCATCTGGGCGATGGTTTCGCCCTCCCGCCATGCCGCCACACCGACGGAAGCGCTCACCGGAAGCTTGCGCGGCGGGCCTTCGCCGCGGACGGTGTAATCGCCGAACACCCATCTGCGCACACGTTCCACGTGCTGGCGCGCGTCGGCGAGGCCGCAGTCGACGACGGCGATGAATTCGTCGCCCCCCCAGCGTCCCACATCGTCCATGGCACGGAAGGCGGCCCGCAGTTCGGCGGCGAATTGTCTGAGGATGTCGTCTCCGGCCACGTGCCCGTAGGTATCGTTGACCTGCTTGAAGCTGTTCAGATCGAAGAGCAAGACGGAGAACGTCTGGCGCCGGGTGACACGGAGTTCCAAGGCCGCTTCCAGCCTTCGCCGGTTGTGCAGCCCGGTCAGGCTGTCGAGGGAGGCCAGACGCTCCGCCTCTTCGAGTTTGGCCTGATACTGGCGGAGTTCGCCGCGCATGCGGGCCACCACCTGCTGGCCGTCCTGGGCCATCTGATTCACGCCGGCCTGCAATTCGCTGGCGCTGGACACCAGCGACTCGCGGATTATGGTGAGATCGTCCATGCTGGCCAGGGTTTGCAGCCGCGAGGTGAACTCGGTGAACTGTTTGGAATAGCGCAGGTCGCGGTCGCCCACGGCTTCGGCCGTATGCGCCATGATCATCATGATCTCCTTGAACTCCTCGGTCTTACGGCGGTAGTAATCGGCCGACTGCTCTCCCCACTGGTGGAGTTCGGCTTCCACGCGCGCTTCGGTTTCCTGCACGCGGCTGGGGGTGGCTTCTTCCGCCAGTTGGCTCTGCAGGTTGCACAGGCCGAGCTGGAGTTTTGAACCGATGGGCGGGCAAGCCTGGACGCCGCTGTTGCCCATGGCTTCGAGAGCGGCGCGGTAGGCGTGCAGGGTCCAGCGGAAGAGTTCCTCGTGGTTGGAGTCGATTAGTTTCTTCAGAGAGATCACATCCCCACTTATCGGCAAGTCCGTAAAATCCTTTGCTCGGCATACGGTTGCGGTGAGGATTCGGAAATGCCCTAAGTTGGATAGGCGTATTCGCAGGCAGTATAGGTGATTAACTTATACTAAATAGGATAACCCCTAAGTAATACAGGGTGATGCCTGAGCTGTAGAAAAGCACATCGGTTCCGAGGCCAACTGACCCCTAAGTCCTCTCGAAAACTGTTGAAAATGACCATAAGACTTCGGAGAGGCTCACTTAGCAACTCCCTTAGCCATTCCGGTACCAAAAACCAGTACCAATCTTCGATTTCATAGGCCCTGGTTCCATGGTTTTTTGTGTTATCCAATGCCACTATTGTTCTGTTAACCAGGGACAACACTAAACGATATGCGCTCAAACACTCGCAACTACATTCTGACCGCCGCATGCGCGGTGGCCGCCCTGATCTTCTGCCAGCCGTTGCATGCCAACGCCACGATCCAGGTGACCTTCAACACCATCAACGGCGCCTACGATAGTGCAACGACCACCTACAGCCCCCTCTCGCCCGGCTCCCCATCGTGGACCAGCCAGTTGGTTTTCTGCCTCGATGGGAACCAGTACTACAACGGAGGCACCACTGGCAATCCGCCTCCGGACCAAGGGACCCTGGCCAACACTTCTACCACCGTGACCGCTACGCAGGAAGAAGAAGCAGCGTTCCTGGTCGCCTACGCCGGCGTCCTGGATTCTGGCCATACCATCGGTACAATCGAAAGCAACATTCAAACGGCCATCTGGGATGTCATGGGTACGCGAGCAACCAGTGAGACGAACACGCCCAATGCGATAGCATACGCTGCCCTGGCGGTGTCTGAAGTGCAGAACCACCCCACCGTCTTCGCCATCGGCAGCACGTTTATGAACACCGTCCTGGTTTGGACTCCGTCTGTTTTCACGGCGAGTTCGGGCTCAACCATCATCAGCGGCAATCAGCGCTTCATCTCCGCCGGTAGTATGCCGCCCGGTGTACTCACCTCCACGCCGGAACCCGGCACGGTGGTGTTCCTGGGCACGGGTGTGCTGCTGATGGCGCTCAGCCGGATTCGCCGCCGCAAGTAATCCCAGCCAGGCGAATACCAGGACTTGCCATAGGGCACCGGACGCGCATATAGTCTGGGTGTGACCCTTACACGACGCACTCTTCTCGCGGCCGTCTCCGCGGCGGCCGCTTCCCAAGCCCAACGCCGCTATTCCAATTGGAAACCCCGCCTCGGCGTCCTCTGCCAATACTCGGACGCCAACCTCGAATTCGTCAAGGCCGAAGGCTTTACCAGCATGCAACTTCGGCTCGACCCCGCTAAACTCGACGCCGCCGCCATCGCCGGCATCAAGGACAAGATCCAACGCTCCGGGATCTATGTTTCCTCGCTGGCGGTGGATGGCAACCACATCGATCCCGATCCCGCCGCGCGCGAAAAACAGAACAAGTTCACCGTCGCCTGCCTGGAGTTGTGCGGCAAGCTCGGCATCCCCAACATCGGCGGCCAGAGCGGTACCATCAAGGGCCGCCCCCTGCAGGAACAGGTGGACGAAATCGTCAAAGTCTACACCGAGAAGTATTTCCCGTCCTGCGAGAAAAACAAGGTGCGCATCCTCTGGGAACCGTACGCCGGAGGGCCGAACATCGGCACCGGACCGGTAGGCTGGGAAGCGTTGTTCAAGAGCTTCAAGGACAGCCCGCATGTGGGACTGCAATTCGACCCCTCACACCTGGTGTGGCAGTTCATGGACCCGGTTCAGGCGGCGCGGGATTTCGCCGACAAAATCTACGACGTGCACCTGAAGGACTGCGAAATCCTATGGCACGTGCTGCGCCGCACCGGCATCAATCCGCTCAACAATGCCCGCTGGTGGCGCTTCCGCCTTCCCGGCCAGGGGTCGGTGGATTGGAAGGGCTTCTTCGCCGTCCTGGCGGAAGCCGGCTACACCGGCGCCATGAACATCGAAAACGAGGATGAGTTCTACTACCCCGCCTACAATCAAAACAACTTCACCGACCAGTTCAAGCGGGGCTTCCGGGCGGCCCACGAATACCTGAAGACGATGGTGCCGCCGGTAAGCGGCTAACCCGCCAACCGGGCCGCAATCGACTCCGCGATCAGCGTCCCGTGAAATCGCCCATTTTCGATGAAAATCTCGTTGGTGTGCATGCCCGCCACAATCACTCCGGCCAGATAAACGCCCGGCCGAGTGCTCTCCAGCGTCTGGGGATCGGTGCGCGGCCGTTGTGTGTCCGGTTCGATGGAGATCCCGGTGGCGTTCAGAAACTTGAGGTCCGGCCGGTATCCCACCAGCGCGAACACGAAGTCATTGGCAAGCGTGATCTCCCCCTGCGGCGTCGCCACCTGGATGGAATCCCGCTCGATGCGCACCACCTTCGAATGAAAGCAGGCCGCGATCTCGCCGCTCTTGATGCGGTTCTCGATATTCGGCTTGATCCAGTACTTCACCGAATCCGAGATCCCCGCCCCGCGATGGATCAAGGTCACCCGCGCCCCCGTCCAATGGAGTTCCAGCGCCGCGATCGCCGCCGAGTTCTTGCCGCCGATCACCGCCACATCGTGGTTGTAATACGGGTGCGGCTCTTTGTAATAGTGCAGCACCTTGTCTAACTCTTCGCCGGGCACGTCGAGTAAGTTGGGAACATCGTAGTAACCCGTGGAGAGCACGACCTTACGCGCCAGATAGACGTGATTGCCCCCCAGGCGATCCGTCGTCGCCACCTCGAACGCGTTGTCCTCGCCGAAAATTCCGTCCACCTTTTCGTACTGGTGGATATTCAGGTGGTAGTGCTCTGCCACTTTGCGATAGTACTTCAATGCTTCGGTGCGATTGGGCTTGTCGTTCAGACTCGTCATCGAAATGTTGCCGATTTCCAGCAGCTCCGGCGTCGTGAAGAAGGACATATTCGTGGGATAGTGATAAATCGAATTCACCACGCACCCCTTCTCGACGAGGACCGTCTTCAGCCCGCGCTGCTGGAGTTCGATCCCGCACGCGAGGCCGGTCGGCCCCGCCCCCACCACCACTGCATCAAACGATTCGGTCACAATTTCCTTTCGCCTGCGCTGGTGGGGCGGACCCCCTGGTCCGCGCGGGTCCCCCTGGACCCGCTTCTCGCCAGCCAGACCACCTCGTCACAGTTTGCCTTCAAGCTCCCGGCGCATGTTTTCCAACGCGGCATCTAGAGATGCCACGTCCTTGCCGCCGCCTTCGGCCATGTCCGGACGCCCACCGCCTTTGCCTCCCACGGCCTGCGCCAGCGATCCCGCCAACTTTCCCGCGTGGAACTCGCCGGTAAGATCCTTCCTCACCGCTGCGACAATTGAAATATTGCTGTCGTCAGCCGATGCCAGCACAACCACGCCGGTTTTCTTCGGCTGGTTGCGCAACGAATCGGCTACCGACCGCATCTGCTGCCGGTCCATTCCGTCGACACGAGCCACGATACAGTCCGCCCCACCACTCAGCATCTGCTTCGCTTTAAGCGACAGCCCGCCTACCTTCTCCTGCGCCAGCTTGTTCTTGAGCTGCTCCACCTGCTTCTCCAACTGACGCTCCGTGGCCAGCATCTTCTCCACGTGCTCCACCAGTTCCGGCTCGCCCGCCTGCACCATCTCCGCGATGCGCCGCACCGCGCCGCTGGTCTCCTGATACTGGCGCAGCGCGCCTTCCCCGGTCACGGCCTCGATCCGCCGCACGCCCGCCGCGATGCTGCCTTCGTAAACGATCTTGCACACACCGATATCGCCGGTGCGCCGCACATGCGTGCCGCCGCACAGTTCGCGGCTGAAGCCCGGCACGGAGACCACCCGCACCTGCTCGCCGTACTTTTCACCGAACAGCGCCATCGCACCGGTGGCGATCGCCTGCTCCAGCGGCAGGATGTCCGTCTCTACCACGGTGTTCTTCAGAATCTGCTGGTTCGTTAACCGCTCGACTTCCTCTAGTTCGGCGCGGTCCAACCCCGCGTAATGGGTGAAATCGAAGCGCAGCCGTGCCGGGTCCACCACGCTCCCCGCCTGCTTGACGTGCGTTCCCAGCACGTGCCGCAACGACGCGTGCAAGAGGTGGGTCGCCGTATGATTGCGCCGCGTGGCATCGCGCAGCGGCGCCGCCACCTCCGCACGCAGCACGTCGCCCACCGCGATCGACCCATGCGCCACGATGCGGTGCACCGTCAGCCCCGGAACCCCGGGGAACACCGCCTCTACATCCGCCACCTTCTCGCCCGTCCCGTACAGCGCCCCGTGGTCGCCCACCTGGCCGCCCGATTCGGCGTAGAACGGCGTCTGGTCGAGCACAAGTTCCGCCTTCGTGCCCGCCGCCACCCGTTCCACCAGTTCCTTGGCCACAATCAGGCCCACCACGCGCGACGTGGCTTGCAGCTCGCTATAGCCCAGGAATTTCGTGCGCCCGCGCTCCACCAGCGCCTGATACGCCGGCGTCACCGCGCCCTTCTCCGCGCCCTTCCAACTGGCGCGCGCGCGCTCGCGCTGCTGCTCCATCTCGCTGTCGAAGGCCGCCCGATCGAGCGCGAGGCCGTGCTCGCGGGCCATATCCTCCTGCTCGTCCAGTGCCAGCCCATACGTGTCGTACAGTTTGAAAGAAAGCGCGCCCGGGATACCCTTCCCTGCGATATTCTTGATGGCTTCGTTGAACACCCGCTCGGCCACCAGAAAAGTCGTGGCGTAGCGGTGCTCCTCGTCTTTCACCACGCGCGCCACGCGCTGCACGCTCTCCAGCATTTCGGGATACGGCCCCTGCATCAACTCCGCCACGAAGCCGGTCATCTTGTACAGGAACGGATCTTCCACGCCGATCATGCGCACGTTGCGCAGCGCGCGCCGCATGATCTTGCGCAGCACGTAGCCCCGTCCTTCATTGGAGGGCATCACGCCGTCGTGCACCAGGAACGCCGCCGCCCGCGCGTGATCCGCCGCAATGCGCAGCACCGTGTCCACGCGCGCATCGTCGCCCGGCGTCACCCCGAATATCCGCGCCGCATACTCGATGATCGGATAAATCAGGTCCGTGTCGTAATTGGAAATCTTGCCTTGCAGCACGGCGGCGACGCGCTCCAGCCCCATGCCGGTATCGATCGAGGGCCGCGGCAGCGGCGTCAGCTTGCCGGAAGCATCGCGGTCGTACTGCATGAACACCAGGTTCCAGATTTCCACGAACCGTCCGCCCGCGTCGCTGGGGAATTCCTCGTGCTCCCGTCCCGGCTCGGCCGCCTCCGCGCCCAGATCGTAGTGAATCTCCGAACACGGACCGCACGGCCCGGTCTCGCCCATCTGCCAGAAATTGTCCTTCTCGTCCAACCGGAAAATGCGGCTCTTCGGGATGCCGGTCACCTTCTGCCACAGCTCTTCCGCCTCGTCGTCCTCGCGGAAGACGGTGATGTACAGCTTGTCCTTGGGCAGCCCGTAATCCTTGGTGATCAGGTCCCAGGCGAACTCGATCGCCTCCGCCTTGAAATAGTCGCCGAAGGAGAAATTCCCCAACATCTCGAAAAACGTATGATGCCGCCGCGTGTACCCCACGTTCTCCAGGTCGTTATGTTTCCCCCCCGCGCGCACGCATTTTTGCGAGCTCGCCGCCCGCGAATACGCGCGCTTCTCCTGTCCCAGAAATACATCCTTGAACTGGTTCATCCCCGCATTCGTGAACAGCAGGGTGGGATCGTTGGCCGGCACCAACGACGAGCTGCGTACCGGCGTATGCCCCCGCTCACTGAAAAAATCGAGAAAACGCTGCCTGATTTCGTGACCTGTCACGGAGTTTCCTTATCTGGGTTGGACTAAATTCAATTGTAGCGAAGCCAGCCCCCTCAGTCGCTCGTGACAGACCCCCAATGGTTTTCTTTGCGAGCTTAGCGCCTTCGCGAGAAACCGTCTTTTTCTTTGCCTGACCTACTTCCCCGCCACCGCCGCCAGCGCCTGCTCGAAGTCGGCCAGCAGATCGCGCCAGTCCTCCACCCCCACCGAAATCCGCACCAGCCCGTCCGTCACCCCGCTCTCCTCCAGTTCCTGGGCCGACATACCGGAATGCGTGGTCGATCTCGGGTGGCAGGTCAGCGATTCCACCCCTCCCAGCGACACCGCATTGCGCGCAATGCGCAGGCGCCGCAGAAACTCGAACGCCGCCTCTTTCCCCCCGTTGAATTCGATGGAGAACATCCCGCCCGGAAAATCGCACTGCTTCTCGAAAATGCGTTTCTGTTCGGGATCTGTGAAGAGCGTCGGATAGATCACCCGGCTCAACAGTTTGTGCCCGTGGAGCGCTTCGGCGATGCGCTGCGCGTTCTTGCTCTGCCGGTTCATGCGCAGCGCCACCGTGGAGAGCCGCCCGTCCAGCATCCAACACTCGTCGGGCTGCATGATGTTGCCGAACATGCTGCGCACCCCGCGGATCTTCTGGATCATCGCCGAACTGTCTGTTATGGCCACGCCGCCCAGCATGTCGCTATAGCCGGACAGATACTTGGTGGCCGAATACAGGGTGAGATTCGCCCCCAGCATGAGCGGGTGCTGGAACGTCGGCCCCAGGAACGTGTTGTCCACCATGACCACCGGCCGGTCGGGATTCCGTGCCGCCGCTGCCGCCGCGCGCTCGATATCCGTCATGATCATGGTGGGATTGGCCGGCGTCTCCAGGAACACGATGCAGCAGTTCTTCGCCCCCAGGATGGCCTCTTCGATGGCCTCGGTCCGTCCCGACGCCACGGGGATTCCGGTCACGCCCAGCGGCTGGAGGAATCTGTGGATGAGCCCCGTGGTACCGCCATACAGCGGCGTGGTGTACACCATGGTGCTATCCGGGCGCGCATAGGCAAAGCACGCCGTCATGATGGCCGCCATGCCCGAATTGAATACTGCCGCGAAGTGGCCGCCGGCATCCAGCGGCACGATCTGGTCTTCCAGAATCTCCGCGTTGGGATGCGAGAACCGCGAGTAGATCAGGTCCGCGCGGCCACCATTCGCGGGTTGGATCTTCCCAGTCGTGATGGCGAACGCGTGTTCCGCCTCCTCCGGACTCGGAAACACGTAGGTCGAACTGCGAAAAACCGCCGGCCTCGCCGACCCGACGGAAAGGGTGGGATCGAAGCCCCGCGTAAGCACCGCTGTCCTCGGCCGAATACGACTCTGTTCGCTCATCAAAGCCTCCCACAAAGAGTGTACCGCCAACACAACAGATCAGTGGTGCTTATTGCTTTTTGGGGATCTACTCAACTCTTCAGGCGACGCGCACTCTTTTTGCGCCGGCGATTTGGCGTGCGTGCACGAGCCGTGTTAGCATTGGAATATCGGCGTGGCATCTTTGCGGGGACGTAGTTCAGTTGGTTAGAACGCCGGCCTGTCACGTCGGAGGTCGCGGGTTCGAGCCCCGTCGTCCCCGCCATTCCTTTCAACCACCTGCGAACGCCTCTCGGATATCCCCTCTAACACGTCGGCGGTCGCGGGTGTGCGCCTCACTCTAAGCAGTCCTTTTTCAATCACTTGTAGGCCCTTCGCTGAGCAATTAGCCGGCATGCTGCGGTTGCTGCTGCAGTTTTCTCTTTACTGATATGATTCAACGCACTTTTCCGTTCTTGATGTATGACCTCGGCGGATCCGCCGGAAGCTACCTGTCCTCCCGGGAATGGAGTGCCCTCCCACAATTTATGTGGGCCAGACGGTAGGGAGATCCTGGTGCCAAGCGCATCGAGGGCAGGCCAAAGTACCGACATATTACTTCTGCCCTGCCCCGTACGTGGTGCCGGAGATCACCACTACCTGGCTGACCCGCGAGGGTGCAATCGTGGAGGATACACTCTTCTGGAGACGCTCCATGAGGGCGTTCAACTCCGCATGTGCCGAAGGGGTACAGATCCTCGGAATTTCACGCGTGAGCCCCCTGTTCAGGCCCGCATCTACCGGCGGACCTGAAACGCCCTTGCCAAGGGCCCCCGATCTCTGGGCCACGCTGCTACTCGAGTCGACCAGGCTAATGGCGCCAGTCTGGAGGGGTCCGCGTCGTTTCAGATTGCCGTTCTCCCGGAGTCCCCCTTTTCTCAAGCAACCAATCCTGCCCGGGAGCGGCACGATTCCAGCACTGTAACCGTGCTCGCCAATCTCGGACTCCGGAGACGAGTGGGCAACCCTGAGGAATTAGTGAAAGCCCGGCCGCGCGACCTCAGCGATTCCCCGACCCGACGCCGCCGAAATCCTGGCTGCATTCGCACCCCGGCAAAGCCGCGGGTGTTTGGCGGCTGAGCACTTTCAAGGCTTGCCTGGGATACCGTAGGCAATCTCGCCTTCCCGGGGCGCCGGCCAGGGCGCCTGCATGAATACCCCACCATCCACAAACAGCGTCTGACCGGTGACGAACGAAGCTTTCTCACTCGCGAGAAATGCCACCGCGCGAGCTACGTCCTCCACATGCCCAACCCTTCCCAAAGGTGCCATGGGTCCCCAGGTCCCCGCGTAGTCGGGACTCTCCAGTTTGGTGCGCTCAATCTCGACTGCGCCCGGCGCGACGCAATTGACGCGAATGCCGAATCGCCCCAACTCCACCGCGGCAACCTTCGTGAAGTTTTCAATGCCACCCTTGGAGGCGGTGTAATCCACCAGGTGGGGAAAGGGCACCTTATTGCACCCCGAGCCGATGTTCACGATAGAACCGCCCCTGCCAAGCATGGCCCGGGCTGCCGCCTGAGTGCACAGAAATGCGCCTTTGAGATTGGTGCGGATCGTGCGATCCCAATCTTCTTCCCGCAGGTCGAACAGGGAACACCAGGTTTGCACACCGGCATTGTTCACCAGCAGATCCAGCGGGCCAGCCTCCCCGGCCAATTGAGAGAACATCTCATTCACCTGATTGCTGTAGCCCACATCGGCCCGCAGCACCCACGCCGTCCGCCCCATCTCCCTGACCCTCGTCGCCGTCTCGCAAGCCCCGGCCTCGTCCCCGTTATAGTTCACGGCCACGTCCCAGCCGTCCTCCGCCAAACCGTAGGCGATCCCCCGTCCGACTCCCTTGCTGGCGCCGGTCACAAGTGCGATTCTTGCCATAATTCCTCCTGAATCATGACGGCAACGCCGTCCGTAAAGCGCCGGAGGGGGAACAGCCTCCCCAGCGCCGCTCTGGTGCGGGCGCACAATGCAATTGCCGCCGCAGCGGCAGTTCGAACCTTGGCGGGCATTCTCATGATGAAACTCAAGCCCACGTTTAATTTCTAACATCAGTACTCTGGTCGAACCAATTGTTTCGTTTTACAGATGTGCGTGAAATTGTCATGGATTTTGCTAACCGGTTGGCGTGCGTAAGAGCATCGCCAGCGAGACCGGTCTGCACAGCATTGCCCTGATCTTCGACGCCACGCGATCCTACGACCTGCAGGTGATGAACTACTTCGTTCACCGCGGCATCCTCAAGCAGAAGAGCAGCCTCGGCAACCATTTTCACAATAACTGCGAGGAGATGTACGTCATCCTTGACGGTGAAGCCCAGTTCACCGTCGACGGCCGCACATCTCAACTCAAGGCTCCTCTCGGCGCCCCCTGCCGCCTCAGCCACTCGCACGCGCTCTACAACCCCACCGATGGGCCGGTGCAGTTCCTGAATATAGACGTTTCCATGCCCGTGGGCATCTCGCGCGAACGGAACAAGGAGACGCAATAGGACCCCTCGCTCACGCGCGTGCCCTCTGTGCCCGGCTCAGATCAGAGCCGGGCACGCGCGTGAGCGAGGGGTTTCTTAAAAACGCAACTTATTACGCGGTCACAGCTCACTAGTCGAAGGATTTCACGTAAACGTTGCGATACCAGATCTGGCCGCTGGCTTCGAGCTGCAAGGACATGATGCCCTGGCTTGCCCGTTTGGTCGGATCGTTGTCG
>JBEKDV010000072.1:0-25095 GCA_050014175.1 Candidatus Solibacter sp.
TCAGCTATTCGAGCGGGCGTCACAGCATGAAATTCGGCGGCGAGTTGATGCACGACAACATGCGCGACTGGAATGGGTCGAGTTCGGATGGCACTTTCGACTTCCTCGGAACCTACTCGGGCGACGCATTCGGCGATTTCCTGCTGGGCTATCCGAATGACGTCACTCGCGACTACTTCAAGGATTTGAACGGCAACCGCGGAAATTTCTGGAGCGCCTATGCGCAGGATAGCTTTCGTCTGACCCCAAACCTCACGATCAACGCCGGTCTGCGCTTCGAAATCAACTCCTTTTGGAACGGTATCCGCGGACAGGAAAGCGCGATCAACCTCGTCACCGGCAAGTTGATCCTTCCCTCAAGCATGGATACCGCCGTACAACAGTTGACGGCTTACCTGCTGCCTCTGTTCAGCGATCGCATTCAGTACACGAACAGTCTGGGCCTGCCGGATTCGATTCACCCCTCGGAACACGATTGGGCCCCGCGCATCGGCTTCGCGTGGCGGCCGTCCGGCAGCGCGACGTCGGTGATTCGCGCCGGATACGGAATTTTCTACACCTTCCCGGATCAGAACCCGATCGACAACACCCTGGCTAGCGTTCCGTTCGTAGCGGTGGCAAAGGTCTTCAACGATTCGCCGCCGGTTGCGCCGACGCGGACGTGGGCGAACTTCTTCCTGGGGCAGCCCAACGTAACCCCCAACCCGAATCCGGGTCAAGCCTGCGCATTCGGATGGGCGGCTCTTACCTGCGCCACACCGTCCTTGGACTCGGCCAGCCTGATCGTTCACACCACGTACTCACAGCAGTGGAACTTCTCCGTGCAACACCAGATCACCCCGGCAGCTTCGATCGACATCGCCTATGTTGGGAACAAAACGACGCATGCCAACCAGAACAGCAGTTGGAACGACCCTCTGCCCGGTCCTGGAGCGATTCAGAATCGCCGGCCCTTGCCGCAGTGGGGCACTCTGACGTATGTGAAATTCGATGAAAATGCGAATTATAATGCCCTGCAGGCGAAATTCGAAACCCGCGCCTGGCACGACGTGACGACGCTGGTTTCCTACGCATATTCGAAGTGCATTGATTACGGCAGCAGCGAGGGTAGCGCCACTCAGGCGTTGTACCGCGTCAACCGGGCGGTTTGCGACTACGATCTGCCCCAAGCCTTTAACGCCAGCTTCGATTACATTCTGCCGTTCGGAAAAGGGAAGTCATTGCTCAACCGCCCTTCCCGGTGGGTGGATCAGGTAGCCGGGGGCTGGGAATTTTCGGGGATCGTAACGCTTCGCTCGGGCTATCCCTTTACGCCGACCATCAGTTCCGACACCGCTAACACGGGCGTCGGAAGCCAGCGTCCCAATGTGGTGGGGACGCCCACTATAGTGGGCAATCCGAACTGCTGGTTCTACATCTCGGCGAATCCCGCCTGCGCCGCGCTGGCGCCGAACGCTGCTTCCGCTTTCGCAGTCCCGTCCTCATACACCTATGGCAACTCAGGGCGTAACATCCTTCGCGCCAATGGCCTCAAAGAGCTCGATTTCACGCTGATGAAGACGTTCCCAGTGACCGAATCGAAACGGCTCGAGTTTCGCAGCGACTTCTTCAACCTTCTGAATCACCCGACATTCGCGTCCCCCGGCACGAACATTAACAGTTCCTCGGGAGGGCAGGTGAGCGCGACGCTGAATACGGGGCGCATCATCCAACTCGCGCTGAAGTTCCGCTTTTAGCGGCGAAGCATTCTCTAACACTACTGTGTTATTATAGGAAACACTCTACTAGCTTGTGGGCAGCCAGGATTGGCTGCCCCACCTTTTGTAACACATTATTACGAAGAGTGCGCAGGTGGTCGCCATCGTTTTAGGCGGCTTGAGTCCTTGACGGAGAACCTTTCGAAGCGTCCTAATTTAGATAGCCCGAGCACGCCGCGGCCCCGACTGCCAAACCCTGCGCGGGATGGCCAGAGAACCGATATTGCTCTTAGCGCTCTCGCTTCCGGTCGGCTTTGGGACCAACCCATTTTCCGAGTGACGATCCTTCCAGAATGTGGTTGTTCTGCGCTCGCTGGCGGAGTGGAAATCGGCGATTTTCGGGCGCAGCGACGCGGGCACGTGCGCTTCGCGGGTGAAGCGCGCCAAGCGGTCGGGGTTGGAAGCGAATGCGGCGTTGCTCACGCAATCGAACCTCGGTGAAGCTGCACGCGCAATCGCCGTTGCATCGAACGCGTTGTTGAAATGGATGAAACTGCGCGAGATCCTGTGTATACTATCAAAAAGGAGACATCCATGTCTGATAGCCGGCGTGATTTCCTAAAGAAGAGCGGTATCCTAGCGGCGGCGACGGCGCAGCAGGCGGTTGCGAGCGCTGCGCCCGAGTTACCGCAGATGCGGCTAGGAAAGTACTCGCTGTCCCGCTTGATTTGCGGCGCTAACACGTTCGGCGGTGGCTCGCACCTGTCGGTTTTTTTCAATCGGCAATTGCGCCGGTACTTCACGCCGGAGCAGATCCAGAAAACGTTGCGCCGCTGTCAGGAAGTCGGCATCAACTGCTGGCAATCCGGCCTTGGGTCTATCGACCTCTACCGGCGCTGCACGGACGCGGGGCTCAAGATGCACTATCTGGCCATTGATGCTGGCGACGATGCGAGCATTCAAAAGCTGGTGAAAGGCGGTTCCATTGGCATCGCGCATCATGGCGAGTACACGGACCGGCTCTTCAAGGCGGGCAAGGTGGACGAGATGCGGGATTACCTGAAGCGGGTTCGCGACGCGGGTGTGCTGGTGGGCATATCCACCCACATGCCTGCTGTCGTGGATACGGTCGAGTCCAAGGGCTGGGACGTCGATTACTACATGACGTGCGTCTACGAGCGTCACCGCACAGCGGCGGAGTTGAAGGACCTGCTGGGTCATGTGCCGCTGCCGGTTGGGGAAGTATATCTCCAGGAAGACCCGCCGCGGATGTTCCGGATGATCCGGCAAACGAAGCGCCCCTGCCTGGCGTTCAAGATTCTCGCCGCTGGCCGCATGTCGGACAAGCCGGAATGGGTCGAAAGCGCGTTTCGCGACACTTTTGCGGCCATCAAGCCCGGCGATGGCGTGATCATCGGCATGTACGACGAATACAGCGACCAACCGCTGGAGAACGCCAACTTGGTGCGGAGATACGGCGTGAACGCCGCTTGAGGGAGCGGTACGACTGCCGCAACGATACTTTGACGCTCGATGAGGTCAGTCCCTCCGGGCCTAAGCGTCGGGTGGTGCAGCGGAGGACCAGCGGAGGACCAGCGGAGGACACACGGCGACGTAGCAGCGAGCGGCCAGCTCCTTGGCCTCGGTGCTCAGCTCCTCATCGGTCTTGCGTTCTCTTTTTGTCCACTCGCCCTTGATCCAGGGATTCACGGCGGCAACCATCGCACCGCCTTTCCCGTGTTGCGCACGGGTCTCCTGCGAGCAGGAGGCGACCAGGAGGAAATTTCCAAGCCATAGCGCCGCCGCGGCCATCCGCGAGGCCATGCCGGAGATACTGAAAGCAGCGGAGTGTTACTACCTGCGGATGTGTCCGGAACTGAACGGCAAACATTGCCCGGGTGTGGTGCCGGTGCTCGAACGGCTGACGCGGCGCGGCATACTGCTGGGCCTGGTGACCGGGAATCTGACGCGCATCGGGTGGCGCAAGCTGGAGCGCGCCGGGCTGCACGGATACTTCCGGTTTGGCGCCTTCGGGGAGATGGCGAAGAATCGCGCAGGGCTGGCGAAACTGGCCATCCGCGCAGCGCGCGTGCGCGGGTGGATCGGGCGCGAGGCGGCGGTATCGCTGATCGGCGATGCGCCGCAGGATATTCAGGCGGCGCGGGCCAACCGGATTCGGGCGATTTCGGTCAAGACGGGGATTACGCCTGTCGAGGAACTTGAGGCTTTGCAGCCGGACCTGCTGCTGCGCGACTTGCGGGATTTGCGGCTGTGGATGGTGGAATAAGGGATCAATGCGGGCTCATCGGGTACTCGGTTTTCTGCCACCGCAAGGATTTCCGCGGCATCGATGCCGCGGCCCCATTGAAGCCGCCAAGCGCACGTAAAGGCCCGCACCGCCCTTGCAATTTCCGCGGCATCGATGCCGCGGCCCCATTGAAGCACAATCGTCCACCGCCGCCAGGCCAGTTGCGAGGTAATAATCTCCTTCGAAGCTCCATCTCTCGGTGAACGCGCGATCGGTGTCACCGCCGTTCATCTGGTGAAAACGAACCGTGGCTTCAATGAAGTGGCCGATAGTTACACAACTGACCCGTTCTGATCAGACGCTCATCCGCGATGTGGTGGGGCGCGGTCGGATCTCCTCAATCCGGCCGGCGACGACAAGCAGAACGGCGGCGGCGGCGTAGATCAGGCCGGCACCCACGAACACTGAGCGATATCCCGCGGCATCGACGATGGGGCCGATCACCAACTGCGCCGCCGCGCCCATCAGGGTCCCTGCCGCGCCTGTCATCCCGTAGAGAACCGCCACGTGTTCGGGCGGAGAAATTTCCGAGATCGCAGTGTGCAGGTTGGAGGACCACGATTGATGCCCAAACAGCGCGACCGCAAGGATGGCGATGGCTACCGCGTAATCCACCGCAAAGTACGACAATGCCCCCAACGAAGCCAGCGCCGCCGATGGAAGGAGCACGGCCTTACGCGCACGATCAAGACTGAAACCGCGCTGCATCAGCACACTGCTGAACCACGCGCCGGCCAACGAGCCGACACCCGCCGCGAAGTACGGGATCCACAGAAGACGCCCGACCGCCTCCAGACTAAGCCCGCGGGTCTCCTGAAAATAGCCGGGCATCCAGAACAGATAGAAGTACCAGGCCGCATCCGAGCAACCCCGCGCGGCCAGGACGCACCAGTATTTTCGCGTCCGCAAGACGAACGTCAGCGGTGTGCGCGCGCCGGGGTCCGTGTTGTTGCGGGCTTCGGCGCCAGTCGCACCCCAACCTGTACCAGTTCTCCGGTGCAGCATGCGCCAGGGCGGAAGCAGCAGAAAGCCCACCGCGCCGGTCGCGAGGAAGGATGCTCTCCAGCCGTGATGGGCGGTGATCCAGGCGACCACAGGCACCGTCAACAGCGTCCCGACGCTCAAGGCCGACAACAGCAGCCCGACCGCCTTGGCGCGATCCTTGGGCGGAAACCACGCGGACATGCCCGCTATCGCCGCCGGATAGAATGCTGCCTCACCCAGACCCAGCACCGCCCGCACCAACGCCAGGCTCACCAACCCCCGCACCAGCACGTGCGACATACCGGCCAACGACCAGGTGCCGATGGCGTAAGCCACCACGCGCCGGTACCCGAAGCGGTCCGCCAACCTGCCTCCGAGGACGTACGAGATCATGTACGCCATCAGAAACGCGTTGATCACCCACCCGTATTGCTGGTTCGTGAGGACCAGATCCCGCCGGATCTGCGGCATCACAACTCCGAGCACCGCGCGGTCCATGTAATTCACCACCGACCCGCCAAACAGGACAGCCGTGATCGCCCACGCGGTCCGGCGTTTGCGGCGGAACTCGTTATTTGGCTGCAAAGTGCCCATATAATAACAGCAAGCCCGGAGGAACAAACATGAATGATCATGAGCGGATAATGGCCGCCATCCGCGGCGAGGTTCCGGATCGGATCCCGTGGGTTCCGCGCCTGGAATTCTGGTACCGCGCCCGCCTGCGGCGCGGCAACATGCCGGCCAATTTGCGCGGCCTGAGTCTGCGGGAGGTCACGGAGCGGCTCGGCGTGGGGCATTACGCATCCGTCCCCGACTTCACGGAGCGGGAGGAAGAGACGGACATGGCCGATCACGGCCTCGGTGTTTTCAACCTCCCCGTGCTCCCTTACCGGGTGGTCTTGGAGGGAGTCGAGCGCCGTGTGACGCGCTGCGGACAAGAGACCGTTACCGAGTACCAGACACCGGTGGGAATCCTCCGAACGGCGGAGGTGCTCACAGAAGAAATGCTGGACGGCGGCGTCTCCATCCCGTGGACCTCCGAGTACGCCATACGACAGCCCGCGGATTTCGATACCGCGGCGTATATCTTCTCTCGTCTGCGGGTAGAACCGCGCGTCGGCGCGTGGGAGCGCCGATGCCGCGCGACCGGAGACCGTGGAGTCGCCGTGGCGTATGTCATCGGCACCGCCTGCGCCGTCCACCACATCATGAAAGAACTTATGAACGTGGAACAGTTCTTTCTGGCCCAGCACGACTGCCCTGAAAAGATCGATCTCCTTGCGGAAGCAATGGGGCCCTATTATGCAGCCATGCAGCAGGTAGCGGCGGAAACCGGCGCGGAAGTCCTGCTGCTCGGAGGCAACTACGACGATTCCATCACGCATCCGAGGTGGTTCGAGACCTACATTCTCCCGGCGCTGCGGGACTACTCCGCGGCGCTGCACGCCAAGGGCAAGTACCTGATGACCCACACCGACGGCGAAAACCGTCGCCTCATCCCCTTGTACCTCCGCGCCGGCTTCGACATTGCTGACTCCCTCTGCCCGGCTCCGATGACCCGCATGACGCTCGAACAGATCCGCGCTGCATTCGAGGACCGGATCACCATATGGGGAGGAATCCCATCCGTACTCCTTTGCCCGGACAGCGTGGGGGAAAGCGAGTTCCGGCACTGGATTGACCGGCTTGTCGAGCGTCACGGCCGTGCAACGCGCTTCGTGCTGGGGGTCAGCGACATGGTCACGGCGGACGCTTCGTGGGACCGTCTGCTGTACATCACGGACAAGATCGCCTCCCTGTGATCGTAGGACGATAGGCTCGTGCTGATCCTCCTTAACTGCGTTTGCCCGTTCGCCGCGGCTCTTGAGTTCCGGGATTGCGTAGGCATACGCTTGGCGTCTATTGATATCGGTCACCCGCGGTGAGGCTCGGCCCGCGCGGCACGACGCTAGTGGCAGGAACAGCTTCTGCGTGAAGCAAATGACGGGTTGCCGGACTTCACCATCAGTTTGCGCTGTCACCGGGGATTGCTATTCCAATGAATCACGCAGAGCCCGCCACAAGACGCATCGGAAGTCGTGCACTCGACTCCTCCCGGGAACCGATACCTGGCCGGCGCACTCCCGATACAACGCATACGACTTCCCACCAGCAACCCGGATCGGCTCTAACTCACGGGTGCCCGTTATCTGGTGATATCGGTAGCCGCACGGCGGTGCGCGCTGTTTGCGAGCAGGCCGTCAACCGTCCGGAGGAGGAAGATTGGTAAACGCTGGGCGACTACCCAGGAGTAATTAGTCACGAGGGAGCGAGAGGCTATTTGTCGACTACGCGGTCTCCTGCATCCGTGACTGGCATCGCAGGATCTTGAGCGTTACCTCGCGTTCCAGGCGTGTATCGCGAGCGCGGCCGGCGCCAAGAACGCCGACAATTTCGTAAGGACCGAGGGGGTGCCGGGTTGCCTCACGGTTTCTCCGGCGTGAACCTCCACCTGCTGGACCGATAGCCCATCGCAAAGTAAGCACGTTGCCATCGGCTGTCCAGGGATTCCCAACCGAGCCACAGTGGGGCTGAGGAGGTGATACCATGCCATCAATTGCCTACAAAATGAGCCCTCAGTCCTCCATCGCCCATTACCGTATCACCTCAAAACTCGGGGAGGGCGGCATGGGCGCCGTCTACCGTGCCACCGATACCAAGCTCAATCGCGAAGTCGCCGTGAAAGTCTTGCCGGACGTCTTCGCCGCTGACCCCGACCGCTTCGCGCGCTTCACCCGCGAAGCCCAGGTCCTGGCCTCGCTCAACCATCCCAATATCGCGGCGATCTACGGTGTCGAAGAGAGCGCGCTCATCCTCGAACTGGTGGAAGGCCCCACGCTCGCAGAACGCATCGCGCTCGGGCCGCTCCCGCTCGATGAAGCGTTGCCCATCGCGCTCCAGGTCGCCGAAGCTCTCGAATACGCGCACGAAAAAGGTATCGTCCACCGCGATCTCAAACCCGCCAACGTGAAAGTCACTCCCGACGGTCGCGTCAAAGTGCTGGACTTCGGGCTCGCCAAAGCTCTCGCCAGTGATCCGATACCCGGCAATCCGGCGTCCTCCCCCACCCTCACCATGCGCGCGACCGTGGCGGGAATCGTCATCGGCACTCCCGCCTACATGTCGCCCGAGCAGGCGAAAGGCAAGCCAGTCGACCGGCGTGCCGACATCTGGGCTTTCGGCATACTTCTGGCCGAGATGCTCACCGGCCGAGCGATGTACCCGGGCGAGACCATCTCGGAGATTCTGGCTGCGGTGATTATGAAGGAGCCGGAGATCCCGCAATCGGTCCCGCCTCAAGTGCGCTCGCTGCTCCGCCGCTGCCTGGAGAAGGACCCGCAGTTTCGCTTACAGGCCATCGGCGAGGCGCGGATCTCACTTGCGCGACCGTCCACCGAAGTGCCCGACACTCCCCCTGCCGAGGCCGCCGCCGGCCGCGGTGTGCCGTTGTGGGCGCTGGGCGCGGCAGCCGTGATGATTCTGGTGCTGGCGTTCTTCCTCTGGCGCGCAACGCGCCCGGTGGACCAGCCCATGGAGCGCCTCAGTGTCGATCTCGGGCCGGAGGCCCTGGATGACTATTTCATCACGGCCGCTATCTCTCCGGATGGAACTCGCATCGTCTTCCCGGTTCGATCCGCCGGCAATCTCACGGTGCTGGCCACGCGGCTCCTGAACCAGCCCAAATCCGCGATTCTCCCCGGTACGGCTAATGCCGGCCAACCATTCTTTTCTCCCGACGGCCAGTGGATCGGATTCGCCGCCGACCAGAAGTTAAAGAAGATCTCCGTTGATGGCGGCGCGGCGGTGCCTTTATGTGATGCGCCGAATATGCGCGGCGCGGCATGGAGCACAAATGGAAATATCTACGCCGCGCTCGACCTAAAAAATGTGTCTCGCGTCTCTGCCGCCGGCGGCCCGCCGCAGCCCGTCGCCAGCCTCGGGGAATTGAGCGAGCACGCGCAACACTCGCACCGCTGGCCGCAGATTTTGCCCGGGGGAGGGGCGCTGCTGGTCACGGCCGGTTCGAACGCAACAGTGGGCGGTTGGGACGACGCCAACATTGAAGTGTTTTCCTTCAAGACCGGGCAGTTCAAGATCGTACAGCGCGGGGGATACTTCGGCCGTTACTTACCCAGCGGACATCTGATCTACGTCCACCAGGGAACTCTGTTTGCCGTGCCCTTCTCCCTCGCGCGTCTGGAAACCCAGGGTATGCCAGTGCCCATCTTCGACGACATCGCCGGCGCCAACACCAACGGCGCGGGGCAGTTCGATTTTTCCCGGGCGCCCTCGGGGCACGGCACGCTGATTTACCTGAGCGGCAAGAACATCGGGGAAGCGCCGCCCGCCGTCTGGCTGGATGCCGCTGGAGGCAAAAAGCCGCTCTGGGCCACTCCGCCATCTCCTTCATGCCCGTCAGCGTCTGCCGGTTTGGTTCCACATGATTCCGCTGCAACAGCGTTCGCTGATTGCGAATCTTCCCCGCCACCAGTCGCCGAGCGATCGTTCGCGCGAAATACTCCTGCTCCGCCAACCGGAACTGGTTCCGCCGCAGAAACACGTTCTTAGTGTTCAACCCCAGCGTGATCCCGTAGAACCACCCGCCCATCGAGAAGTAGCAGACCGGCACCTCTGCCTCGCACAGCGCCTGCACCGCCTGCGTGGTGATCTGCACGTTCCCCATTAGGTTCACCTGGCAGACCTCGCCGATCCTCACCTCTTGCAGCAACTTCTCCTTATCCTTTACTTGCAGGACTGCCCCGCTCTTCCCCAACCTCACGCCCTGAGTGTTCAGATACAGCGGGCGCAGTTCGCTGCGGGGCGTCATCATGGGACGCACCTCGCGCTTCACCGGCTTGCGCCGCGGCAGATCGAACAGCGCCAGTTGCTGCGGTTCATCCGCTTCTTCCGCACCCGCTCGCCACGTCTCATCCGGCAGGCAGATCCCCACCAGCGAGCACCCCGGACACTTCGGTGAATCCATCAGAGGAGTGGGGATCTCCCCCGATTCCGCCAGCCCCCACGCTTCCAGGATCAGTGCCTCCGTCTCCGCGATCAGAGCCCCGTCGAACACGACCCGTACCCGCTGCCCCGTCTTGCGGTAGTACGCGACCCCCTCGTCGCACCGATACCCGTTCTCCCGCAGGACGATTCCCTGGACGCCGAGCTGCGCCCGGTCCGCAGGCCACAGTTCGAGCCCATCCGCACCATCGCGCGGACGCCCGTGCTTGTAATCCACGGGCGTCACCACGCCGTCCTCCACCTCGACCAGGTCCATCTTCGCAATCACCCGCAGCCGTTCGCTCGACAGCTGCACGCTTCGCGAGTGGATCGATTGCGGGAGATCCCCGACGTCGGGCAGCGCCGTCGCCTTGGCGTCCACCCGTTGGTGTTGGATGGCACCTTCCACCGTGTCGACGCTCTCCGCGAAGAGTCCCTCTACCCACTCATAGAAAAAGAGTCGGGGACAGTACGCGTACTCGTTGACCATACGCGCCGGCAGATAGTCCGGCAATTCCCGCTTGGCTTCGATTTGGATCGGCAGTGCGCCCACTAGGACACCTCACACGATGATGCACGGCGCGTCGACCGCCGTATAGGGTTTGCCAAGGGCCGCGATCACGCGGTCGCCCCGCCCCGCGGCGGGCCCCAGGTTGACGAAAAGCACCTGGTCCTCGGTGTGGTGGATGATCGACGCCAGTTCGGCCCGGCATCGCGCCAGGTCCGTTGCCGTCAACTGGCACTCGAAGACGGAAAACTGCAAATGGTCGCCGTAGCCGCGCATGGTTTGGAACACCTTGCGCAGGCGTTTGTCATCGCAGATGTCGTAGCAGATTAGGTAAGAGAATCGCATTGGCTGCGTTTAACTCTCAACTGTACACCCCAGCTTTGTCAATGGCCAGCGGCACTTGGTTCGGAGCCAGTCGAGATCGAGAACGAAGGTTCACGCACGGAGTTAGAATAGCGAGACGATGATAACTGAGGATTGGAAACCCTCAACACCAGTGGGATACGTGTTCCACACACGCTTCTTCGCACTGACCGGGCACAAGCCGCTCCGACGGCAAGGCGCCCCTTCGAACAGCTCGCCAAGGGCGACTGACTTTACCAGATTGATCTGCCGACGGGAGGCCGGATTCATCCGGTTCGGCCCAAACAAGAATCCAGCAGCCAAGACCCATGTTTGCAGACCGTACAGGGATGGTGGGACGATGAGCACCAGAATATGTTGATGACCTTCGACGCCTTCTTCAAGCGCCTCACGGGCTATTCGCGCCATGATTGGCAGGCGCGTTTGGCGCTGGACAGCGTCTGCAGGAATCGGCTCATTCGCATTCCCACTGGATTTGGCAAGACTGCCGGAGTCACGATCGCGTGGCTCTGGAACCGTGTGCATCGAGGGGACAATGACTGGCCGCGACGCATCGTGCTCTGTCTACCGATGCGCACCCTTGTGGAGCAGACGGAACGCGCCGTCAAGGAATGGCTCAAACGCGCGGATCTCACACGCGAAGTGGGTGTCCATGTTCTCCTCGGCGGATTGTCGCCCTCCGACTGGCACCTTGAACCAGAACGTAACGCCGTCCTGATTGGTACCCAGGATATGCTTCTCTCTCGGGCACTCAACCGGGGCTACGGGGCGGGTCGCGCGCGATGGCCAATGGAGCACGGACTGCTGAACGTCGATTGCCTTTGGGTGATGGACGAAATCCAGCTGATGGATGTCGGTCTCGCAACCAGCGCGCAGCTTCAGGCGTTTGCGTCCGCCGACGAGCATGACGGCAAGCTTCCGCGCCCGCGCCGGACATGGTGGATGAGCGCAACGTTGCAGCGCAACTGGCTGTGCCGCGCACCGGCCTTGGCCGATGTAGATTCGCTTCCGATCGTCCAGCTTGAGCCACCCGAGCAGACGGCGCCCCTTTGGACAGTAGAGAAGGCGATTCGCGTCGAGCACGCGCCGGCGGTCGACGACGCCAAGGCACAAACCTGGGCCGATATCGTCGCCAACACCCACAAAGCTACCCAGGGCGGCATCACTCTCGCGGTTACGAACACGGTGAAAAGTGCCCGTGAACTGCATACGGCGCTCGCACGGTTTAAGAAGAACGATCCCCTTCTCGGAGGCGTGGACCTCCGGCTCGTCCACTCAAGGTTCCGCGGGGCAGAGCGGAGGCAGTGGACGACCGAGTTTCTCGCGCGCGAGCACTGCAAACCAGGCAGTAACAGGATTATTGTGGCAACGCAGGTTGTCGAGGCGGGAGTGGACATTTCTGCCGACGCGCTCGTGACCGAACTCGCGCCGTGGGCGTCTCTCGTCCAGCGGTTCGGGCGGTGCGCACGCTACGGTGGAAGCGGTCAGATCATCATAATTGATCGGCGACACTCGGATGAGAGCGCAAAGAAAATCAATGCCAAGGACGACCAGGAGCGTTCCAGCAAACGCGCCGAGGCGGATCGTTCGATTGCGCGGCCTTACGAACTCGCGGAGGTCAATGCCGCCGCCACAGCAATCATGTCGCTGAAGGACGCAGCCGATCCGTCTGCACTGGATAGATTCGAGAAGGCCGAGGAAGAGAAGAAGGAAGACAGCCTTCTGCCGCGTCTTTATCCCTATGCGCCGCTACACATCGTGACGCGCCGGGAGTTGCTCGATCTTTTCGACACCGGACCTGATCTCACGGGCGCGGATATTGACATCTCTCGCTTCGTGCGCGAGGGCGACGACCGCGATGTTACTGTCTGGTGGTGGCCTGTTCCTGAACGTCAATCGCCGCACCTACGGCTTCGCCCCGCTCACGACGCTCTCTGTCGCGTTCCGGTCGGAGAAGCTCGGAGTTGGCTTGTGGCCGCCGGGGAACGGAGTGCCAAGGAAAGAGAGCCCGAGGAAGAAAAGTCCGTTCCTGGCTCTCAAAAGGCTCGCCCGCGTGCATGGGTATGGAGCTATCTCGACGGCAACTGGGAGCGGCTTGAGGACCACCACATCTTTCCCGGACAAAGTATCCTCGTCGAGGCCAGCGTTGGTGGCTATGACGTGCGGATCGGCTTCACAGGAAAGCCGGGCACTGTTCCGGTTGAAGTTGGGCATGCGCGCGCGATGAGTGCATCTGATGCGGCCGATGGGGCAGACGAGCAGGAAGAACTCAGTGAAGGACTGGGCACAAGTGATCGCCAGTACAAGACGATTGCGACGCACGGAGCCGACGTCGCAATCGAAAGTCAGAAGATCGCCGCCGCTTTCGGCCCCGAAGGCATCGCCATTCGAAGGCTGATCGAGTTGGCGGGGGCCGCACACGATATAGGCAAGGCACACTTAGCTTTTGCCGGCGCGATCAGGGATCGAAACGGCATCCCGCCCGGTACGCCGCTGGCCAAGGCCCCCAGGGGACGCTGGCATGGCGTTCGTAACCTTTACGATCATAGCTCCGCGGGAAAGCGCCCTGGATTTCGACATGAGCTGGCCAGCGCCCTGGCGCTCTTCGAGCTTGTCTGGCGCGCGCATCCCACCCATCCCGCCCTTCAGGGGGGCCGCGAGGAAATTCTCGACGCGACCGTCGGCCGAGAACTTCCGGAATCCGAGGAGTGCATCCTTCAACCACAGGGAATTCTGGCTGACCTCATCGGGCTCGATGAGACTGCCCTCAATCTGGTTCTGTATCTCGTGATGTCCCACCATGGGAAAGTTCGTGCGACCTTGCCGATGAGTCCGCGCGACCAGGAGAACGCGGGCAAGGACGGCAGTTTGCCTCTTCGCGGGGTGCGGGACGGAGACGAGATCCCCGCGCTGCTCCTCGCCGATACAGCACAGAACGAATTCGAGTTCCCCCATGTGAGGCTCCGCTTAGATCCGGCCAGGCTCGGTCTGTCGAAACGCTACGGTCCGAGTTGGGTGGAACGTGTGTTGGCCTTGCGCCAACACTACGGTAGTTGCCAACTTGCATGGTTGGAGGCTCTAATGCGGGTTGCGGACGTGCGCGCTTCGCAGATCGCCCGACCGCTGGACTCGCGCCTTTCTCAGGATCTGGTGGAAGTGCAAGCGACACCGGATGCGCCAGACCGGGATGCCGACCTCCGAAACTGGATCAAACAAACAGTCGATGCCTCGGTATCGCGGCCGGAGGCGGCCAGCGTCACAGAGCAGGCGAAAGGGCATGCCGTGCCACGGGCATCCACGAAACGGAGCCGCCGAGGTGCTTCATGACCAGGATCCAAGTCCATCCACTCCCGGGGCTTACCCCTGACGCGCTAGCAACGTACCTCGCTGCGCTTGGGATCTTCCGACTCTTGGCAGAGCAGAAGGACGCGTGCGTTCGTGGTTTCTGGCGCGACGAACACTTCGTGTTGGTCACCGAACTCGACTGGGACGCCATCGAGCAGTTCTTCCTTCAGGATTACAGGCCTACTCCGATCCTGGCGCCATGGAACATGGAGAGCGGGTTCTACTCCCTTAAACCCGCGAAGGCGGCAGGGGATGAAGCTCTCGATAGTGCCGACGCGTCCAAGACATCCGGTGCCGGCGAAGGAGAAGAGAGCGGCGATGCTGACTTGACGGACGCGGAGGACGGCGATGGCAAGGTGGAAGGCGGCACCGACGAGGCCGTTGGCGATTCTCTACTCGACCGGATCGGCGCTTCTGCCGCGCCACGGTTTGCGAGCTTTCGGCGTGCCATCGAGGTTGCCCTTGCGAATATCCCTGCCGAGTTGCGCGAAGCGGAGAGAATTTCGCAGCGAGCTCATGCCGAGATGAGGGATCAACTGGCTGATGCGGGTTCGACGCAAACGGAACAGGACGTCGAAAAGTTGAAGGCCGAGATCGATGCCCTCAAGGCCAACGCCAAAGGAACTAAGAAGGGCTCTCCCGCTCAGGAAGCGCTTGCGGAAGGTCAAGTTCGCTTCAAGCAGGCGAAGCAGCATCTCAACGATCAAAAAGCGAACCTTCGAAGAACCCTGAAGGACAGAGAAAAGAGCCTGAAAGCCCCGATCGAAAAGGCAAAGAAGGACTTCACGGATCTCCTGAAGTCGAGAAAAGCTCGATTGATAGCAGACCTCCGGGCGCGCTGGGGCGATGAGGGACAGCAGTGGGTGGATGCGGCTGTCGGTTTCGAAGACAATCTAGAGTTGAAATTCACGTCGCTATTCGGCTCGGGCGGGAATGACGGGCGCATGGAGTTCACGAAGAACTTCCGCCGACACCTCAACGCGGTTTTCGACGTCAACACCGGCCGCGCGCGCGAAACGGCCGCCGATCAGTTGCGCGCCGTGGTTCGCGGGACATCTACAAATCTCCTCCTCAGCAGAATTGATGGCAAGGATGTGGCCGTCGGGCAACTCTTTCCTGGACGAGCCGGCGGCACGAACATGGGGGCGGGCTTTTTCGGCAGCACGGCGGTGAATCCCTGGGAGTTCGTGTTCATGCTAGAAGGCGCAGTTGCCCTCGTCGCGGGGATGACCCGCCGGGGAGACATCGGCCGATCACGGGTCTCGTCACCCTTTTGGGTGGAGGCTGCGTCGGCCGGTTATGGGAGTGCATCCGAATTGGAAGGCTCCCCCCGGGGCGAGCAGTGGTTGCCCCTTTGGTCTCATCCGCTCCAGTACGGTGAGTTGGTCGAGTTGATCCGCGAAGGGCGCGCGCAAGTGGGGCGCCGCAACACGACAAAAGCTGGGGACCTTATACGCGCGACAGCACGACTCGGTCTTGCGCGTGGAATCGACTCGTTGCAGCGGTTCGCGTACCTTGAGCGCAACGGCCAATCGAACCTCGCGGTTTCCGCCGGTCGGTTCAGGGTAACTTCGCGGTCCCATCAAATGCTCCTGGAAGAGGTTGCGCCCTGGATCGACCGCCTCACGTGGTTTGCCAGACGAACCAAGGATAATAACGTGCCGGCCAGCCTTGGCGCGATCGCACGGCGAACACAGGAAGCTCTCTTCTCCGTCTGCCGGCACGATGCGACTCCAACGGAATGGCGTGAACTACTCATCACCCTCGGAAGCGCGGAACTCGCTCTCTTGCGCTCGGGTAAGAATCCGGCACGACGGCCCCTGCCTAGACTGAGTTGCGGCTGGATAGCGGCCGTGGACGATGGCGGCGATCGCGGGAGAACGACGCTCCGGTTGGCTCTGGCGCTCGCGTCTCAGCACCGGCCACCAGAGAAGAACGACGGGACGCTCAAGGACTCTGTTCGGCAACACTTCGTCCCGCTCGTCGATCCTGACGGTGACCGACCTCGTTTCCGGCTTGACGATCGTGGCCGGGCCGAGCCTGATCCCGAAGACATCTGTATGGGTCGGGATCTGGTTACCGATGCGATTGCTCTCTTACGACGCCGTTCGATTTGGGCCCGCACGTCCGGTGCGGCGCGCGAAAAGACGCCGCAACTTCCGCTTTGGCCGGTAGCATCTTGCGAAGCGACCCTTCAGGAGATCGGTTCGTGGGTGCGTGGAGAATTGTCCGACAACGACGTGCTCGAGCTTGCTCGTCCCCTACTTGCCTTGAACTGGAGCGAGATCGCCGCGCGAGGGTCGGGCTTGCCATCGAATTGCGCAGGAACGCCTGAACCGCTTCACATGTTGTTCCGTCTCGCCCATTTGCCGTTTGACGTTCCGGTGCAGCAAGCGAACGGAAACCAGGAGATCGCGGTCACCGTCCGTCTCGATCCAGAGCCATTACGTCGCCTCGCGGCCGGCGATCTGGATGGGGCATTAAAGGTTGCCGTGCGCCGCCTCGACGCGAGCGGCCTTCGGCCAGTTTTCCGGCGTGGCGTGGTTACGCCAACGCTGGCGCGCAGGCTTGCTGCCAGCCTCGCATTCCCAATTTCTCGAACTGACGCGGCTCGCGCGGCACAGCTTGTCTGCAAGCCCTACGATATTAAGGAGCAACCGTCGTCAAACGCTTGAGGAGTATCCTTATATGTCTATCGATCTTTCGCCTCTCGACAAACACTACGATTTACTATTCGAAGTCCCGCTCAAGGTTCGCCAGGGCCATCGATTCCAGCCCACGGGCTTCCCGGATCTCGGTGCCGCCGAGTTCGACACTCCCAAGGGTAGGTCGCTGCTCGTCGAGTCCGCGCAGAGCATGGCAAATCGGCTGGAAGCTGTCTGTTGGGACGACAGCGCCAACGATCTCATCGAACCGCTGCGCGGGCTCAGCTACATCGCTGTCAAGGACACTAGTGGGTCATTCCTGACGAGTTCAGTGCTTGAGGCACATCGCCTCAATAGCCCTTACATTGAAAAAGCTACTCCAAACTGTCATGCGGAGATTCAGAATGAGATCGGTGTAAAGAACCGCCCCATTGATCGCCCGCGATTTGTGAAGACTGTCCTGAAGTATGACGTTGGATCGCTTCTCCATGGCGTCTTCCTTGAGAGCATGGATGGGCGACTCCGCATCGCCCGTTCTATCTCTGCATTCATCGAAGCCGATGGCGTGAAGACCGCCGCTTCAGGTGGAGTCAAGAACGATCGTGTCCATGCCGCTAAGGACGAAGCCGGAGGGCGCACTGCAAAGGAGGGATTCGGCAATCTTCCCTTTCCCCGCGACGAGTACACTGCCGACAAGATCACGCTGTACACGAGCGTCGATCTTGCCCAGATCCGCGGCTACGGCCTCGGCGAGGATGCCACCCGGCTGTTGATCCTGTTGGCGCTCTTCAAGCTACGTTCATTCGTGGACAGCCCCATGCGGCTCCGGACAGCGTGCAGTTTCGAGTTGGCGGATGGCGGCGATATCATCGGCAAGAACATCCCTGAGTTCAAGCTGCCAAACCGCGACGACCTCGTCGGCAAGAAGGGCGAGAACGGCGAATGGTCGGGTGAGTTGCCGGTGCTTGTTAGGAAGCTGACCGGCGCTCAGCCGGCAGAGTCCGATGAGACCAAGACCGAGAAGATGCGACTGACCACCGTCACGTTCACAATCTGAGTGGTGTCGCCATGATCCGTTTGCTCTTCGAGTTCTCAGCCGGAAATTATCACGCGACGCCCTGGGGGCATCACGTAAACGAAGGACTCGTTGAATGGCCTCCGAGTCCTTGGCGTATCATTCGGGCTCTGCTTGCCACGGGCTACACCAAGCTCGGCTGGCAGCAGGTTCCCGACGAGATGCGACGTCTCGTTGAGGCTCTTGCGGCAAGCGAGCCAAGCTATCGGCTGCCTCACGCGACCAACGGCCACACCCGCCACTACATGCCGGTCAGGGGATGGAAGAAGGGTGTCCAGAAGACTAGCCTGGTGATTGATGCGTTCATCAAGACCGACGGTGCGCTCTTTGTTGAGTGGCCATACGTGGATGCGTCGCAGTACTGCATTCTTCCGCGCCTCCTGGATCGCCTCAGTTATCTTGGGCGCGCAGAGTCTCGGGTTAGAGCGCGACTTGTGACAGGAGAGGAAGACCTTCCGGGATTTGCCGTCTCGACGCGGCGTTCAGGGCCGGACGACGAGCCGGTGCGCTTGCTCGCACCCATGGCAAGCCAACAGTACGACGACTGGCGTTGTGGCTCGCCGCGCGCGCCCGACGATCTTCTGGCTGCGCTCCAGATTGACACGAACAGGCTTCAGGAGGAGGGCTGGAACTTCCCACCCGGCACGCGCGAACTGATCTACTGGCGGCCGGCCAGCGCGTTCTCCTCCGTTCCAGTCTCCGGGTGGTCTGACGGCGTCATCGTCGATTGTCACGACACGGCTTTGTTTGCGCTCTCAACCGACAAGAAACGCGATGTCCTTCCGCTGATGGAGCGAGCGCTCCCAACCATGTCCCTCTTCAGACGGGCTTTGCTGAGCCGAGTCGGCGATGAGCAGCAACTCGGTGGATGCCCAGAACTTACTGGGAAAGACAAGCAAGGGGAGCCGCTGCGGTGCAAGCATCGGCATGCGCACTTCATTCCGCTGGCACTCGATTCTGGGAGCCCGAAGCGCATAGATCACGTTCTTGTCTATGCACCCATGGGTTTTGGTCCACTCGCGGAGCGCGGGCTTCGCCGTCTACGTACGACCTGGGCGAAGGGGATGGATGACATCGCGGTCACGCTAATCGGGATCGGGAAGCGAGAGGCATTTCGGGAAGTCGGAGACGATGCAATACCAGAACTCGGATCGGGTGCAACCTGGGTGAGTCGGACACCATTCATCCCTCCCCGGTTTCTCAAGTCGCGTGGAAAGGATTCGATTGAGGGACAAGTGCGTGCGGAGCTTCAGCGACGCGGCCTTCCTGATTTCGCTGTAGCCCCTACGGTCGCCAAGCCGACGGACGAGAGCGATGCTGGAAGGCGGGCCCAATGGTTCCGTCGCTTCGCTCGATCACGTCAAGGCAAGGGGGAAACACCGCCGGCTGGGCTGTTCGACGTCACCCTGACACTTGACCGTTCAGTTGACGGTCCGATCTGTCTCGGGTGGGGCTCCCACTTCGGACTGGGTTTGTTCGTGCCGGCCGATGGTGGAAGGCGAGAATCAAGGGCTGATGACGGTCTCCCAGCGGCAACGTGACGATTGGAGGCCAGAGACCCAACCCCAATCCAAACGTGCTGAGCGGGTGACCAAAATGGCGTCGCAGCCGGCTATGGTTCCGGGGGGAAACAAGCTGATGTCCCAAGAGTTTAGGATGAAGTGTAGATGATTTTGTAGCTGCCGAGAGCCTCCAGGTTCAACAGGGCTCCACGGGTTTCGACAAGTCGGCAACAACTCCTTGTATCGCAAGTACTTGAAAACAAGCTATTTTTGCAGCTTCTTTTTATCCGCCTTGGGCGCAGGGGGTCGGGCGTTCAAATCGCCCCGCCCCGACCAATATAATCAATAGTTTACGGCTATTTAGGTCGACCGTGAAAAACCCGCTGTAGATGAATTTGTAGCTGTGGCTTTCCCCAAGATTCAACAACAAGGTACAACCAAGAACGGCACCTTGATTGGGGTGCAAGAGGTCCCGAGTTCAAATCTCGGCAGCCCGACCAAATTTTTCAATAGGTTAAGAATCATCTCTGGCAGGCCTCTAAAACCGCTGTGGATGATTCTGTAGACGAGACTCGCTCCGGGATCCGCACATTCCAAGTGCCAGCTTGTTGTTCCGAAATCCTGACCACCGAAATCGACCCAATACCTACTCAAGTCCGCGGGGGCCAAAAGCCTCCGTAGCGGCCTGCACCAGTGCTGCAACTGCGGCAACCAGCTTCGGGGCGATGCGTATCAATGGCGCTGACCGCTGCCCGAATGGATAACCTTTACTTCAGCTTGCAGGCGCCCAGGCATCTCAGTTAAGGAGTCTTTCCGAATCTTGCCCGCTTCCTGTAATACGTGCCATCGTTGAACCAATTGGCCAGAAAAAACGGCGTTGGTCGGTCGAAAGGAATAGTCAAGCTCGTAAAGGATGGGTGGATCTCCCTCACCGACGCCCTCCGCCACCGAAACGACAATTCGCCCGTTCGCGGCGCGGAGATTCGAAACCCGATTAAACTCTTCATCCTTGCTAATCGGGCTTCGGGGAAAAAGGATAATTGCTTTCTCGGTGCCCGCAGTCATGCCCTGAAAATAGACTTCGCCCTTGGGGTTGCTGGAGGCGCCTGCGATCCTGCGGTGGTCAAAGACTACCACCGTGGCCTGTTTGTACTCATCGGCGTCGTTGACGCCTCCGAGCAGAATCTCTGGCTCGCCGTCGCCGTCGATATCGGCGACGGCCATATGCAAGAGGTGGCCGTGGTGCCAGTATTCGCTAACGGCCTTGCCTGTCTTGCCATCCAAAACAGCCACCTGGCAGGGAAAGCTCCAGTTATGAACGCTGGTCACAACAACTCGCCCGGGAGTTGAAGCAGTGCGCCGAACCGCAGCAAATCCTTGAATTCCATAGGGGCGCAGGTACTGATGGGAACGGTTATCGGCCACCGTTCCGCCAGGAACGAACTCCCATCTTATTTTGCCGTCCGGGTCAAAGCAGACAAGCCTTGCAGCCGCGGCATCGGTCGTTAGCAGGCGGAAAATCGTTTCGATGCGGCCGTCCCCATCGATGTCAGCAAAGCTACAATGGGCCACCTCTAGCGAACCTGGGGGGTAGTTTACCAATTGATCGGCAAATGTATGTCGCCAGAGCTCCATGCCAACCTGCGAATAGACTACGAGAGTCGAACCGGTTATTCGCGCCGCCGTGGCGACTTCATGGCCGTCCGGTCGAAGCTTTGATAGTGCCAATACTGATGCACCCAGCGTCGACCCGGCAGCCAGGCCGTATAGCAGCCATCTCCGCCGATCCAACTGTTTCGTAAGGATACGGGGAAGCCCCAGCCGCCCGGCGGAGGGCTGTCGATTGGCTGACACCGATTCGGCTACTCCCCCCCGGGAGAAGCAACAGCGACAGCGGAAAGCGCAATGAGGGTCGTGGATTTCCAATCGTCCAGCTCGCTTGACAGCGCATACACCGGCGACTTGGGCGAGTCGAAACTCCGCCGCACCGGCAGATTGCGGTCCTTTTCCAGAGTCTGGGCCTTCCTCACGCTTACACCCAAATAATGGGCAATATCCTTCCAACCGTGCAGTTCCTGGCGGGGTTTGGCGAGATCAGGCATACGGGAACAGACCCAAACAGGTTTTGGAAGGCTTAAGCATAACAGGACGCGAACGTTTGCGCACCTTGCGCATCTTTGCGCTTGGGTTTGTCGTGGGAATTGGCGTATCCTGTCTCTCCGGCCCCCCTTCTGGAACCGACAGCTCCCGGGTGGCGATAGACCGCGCCGGGTAATGGAAGCGCTACAACAGCCATCATGCGAATTTTATCCACAGGCCTGCCTTTACTGATGGGCGCTGGGTTGGTACTATTCACCCAGAAGCCAGTCGGGGCGTCGTCGGTCCTCAACTTCGAGACCTTTCCGGACGGTACACCGATCCTGGATAGTACCCCCGTCACCACCCAGTTCCCGGGCCTGACCTTTTCCAACACGATCATTCTGACTGCTGGCATCAGCCTTAACGAGTTCGAGTTTCCTCCCCGTTCCGGCTCCAACGTCGCTTCGGACAACGGTGGCCCGATTACCATCACTTTTGCCGCGCCTGTGCAGAGCTTCAGCGGCTACTTTACCTACGGACATTCCCTCACTCTCCAGGCCTTTGGCTCTACCAACAACTTGGTCGCCTCGGCAGTTTCCCGATTTTCCATCAACGAAGCGCTGTCCGGCGCCACCGGCAGCCAGCCCAACGAACTCCTGCAGGTCAGTTTTTCTGGAGGCATATCCAAGGTAACAATCACTGGTGACCCTGCCGGCACCTCGTTTACGCTCGATGACATGAATGCCGGCAACCTTCCAAGCTCAGTTCCTAGTCCCGTTCCCACGGTGACACCCCCCGTGCTCCTGGTGCTTGCCGTTCTTATTGGGTTAATTGGAGCACGGGCGTCCGGCCGGAAAGGTAGCACCGGAGTGGCCCTGAAATCGATCCTGGCCTGTGGTTTCATTCTGCCCTTGCTCGTCGTTTGCACTTTTTGGATGAACGCCCAAGTCCAAACACAAACCCCCGCCACCACAGCTCCACGGGATCCACAGCCCACCCCGAATGTTTACCTATTGAGATCCCATTTGTCCGCCAACCCGGATAGAATTATGTCCGGCCGAGCCACCACGGTAACCCTCACCGCCCGAATCAGCCACCCAGGACACATTCCCGGCTCCGTCAACCTCCTGCGTCTCGATGCTTCGGGCAACGCCACAAACTTGGGGCGTCTCAAGGACGATGGTAAAAATGACCCTGGGGTTTCCCTCTACAGCATCCGGGTTCCATTCAACGAATCCGTAGCCGGTCAGATTCGCCTCCAAGTATCAGTCGCTATCCGCGGGCAGATGAGGCGAGTGCTCTCCGAACCAATCACTTTAACTATCACGTCCGAACAAAAACAATGAAAGCAGTCATTCTCACAATCGCAATCGGCATCGTAATCCTTCTCGCGCTCGCGACCGTTCTTCTCCATGGAGCGCAGCCGGCACAGCAGCGTGGGGCTGCCGGTTCTATTGACCCTACAGCCCAACGAGCGGTTCCGCTTACCTCTCCTAATCTAAATGCAACCACTACCGACGCAGCGTCGATCGCCCACCACATTGACTCCATCGCCTTAATCGGAAGTCCTTTTCTAATCATCAATGCGACTAACAAAGTTTTGATAACAGCCACGATCAGCGACAGTACGCTGATTTCTCAAAGTGTCACGCTATATCGAGAAGTGGCAAACGCAAATGCAATTGAGATCGGGAGTATGCACGATGACGGCCAGAACGGTGATCTCGTAGCTGGGGACAATACCTATACAATTGCTGTCGATGGCACCTCTTTCCCGACTACCGGCACATACACCCTCTTCGTGACAGCGGCGTTTCGTGGAGCCCTTCTCCGGGCCAAGTCTCAGATCCTGTCCCTGACCGTTTCCGCGCCCCTAGCGACGATTGATGCAACTTGGCAGACGTACTCCAACTCGTCTTTTTCTATCAGAATACCGGGTGGCTGGATTGCCTCTTCCACACCAGGGACTCAGTCTTCTGACCCAACCACGACAATCTCGTTTTCTCTACCGACAGACCCCTCTAACCCCGTCCTCTACATCTTTATATACCCTCATGGCTTTGACGTATACGATAAGCTCGAAGAGCCGCCGAATTATCTTGCCAGCACCAGCACCACCGATTTCTATTTCATGATTCGAAATGCCGATACCGACTCTTCGGTGCTTTTCCCCTTGGGGCTTACCGACAGCTCATTAAATAGTGAGCTTCTTCAGAGTGTTTCAACGTTCGTCGCGCGATAACCGCCAATGGAGATAGCAGCCGTGACACGTCCACTGACACCGCACTTGGTTCGATATCTGCTGCTTTTTGGAATTATCTGTTCATCTAGTCAATGCGTGGCGCAGAGCTGCACGAGTGCACCGCCGTGCGGCGCATCAATCGATACGCTGAACGGGGTAGTTGCACATTCAAATGCTTGTTCCTTCATGGTCGGCTGTTATGATCATAACGTTGAATGGGAGTGTCTGGAATTCGTCGAGCGATATTATGGGTCTTATATGGAGACTAATATAGGCCCTTTTGGCCTTGCGTACCGGGTTTTCTCGATATTGAAAGCGGATCCGCGGTTTGAAGCACACGCTCAGGGCGACGTGGTCATTCCACAAGGCGACGACATCATTGTCTTTAATCGTACCGCCGGCGACCCCGCAGGACACGTGGCGATAGCCAAGTCAGATCCTGTATTACAGCCAGACGGTTCATACCAAATTTCGATCATCGAGCAGAACGTGTATCTTACACATGAATTGGCACTGCAAGGTGACTCGACGCACGGATTTAATATCACTGGCCGACCGGGCTTCTCTGGCGGTCTGCCGGTGCTGGGTTGGATTCGAAAAGTTGGCTCGACCCATCGTGGGACGCCCCCGGTGGCCAGTTTCATGATGTCGTCTATCGGCTATTCATCCGTGCTGTCCACGAACGGGTCGGTAGGGGCGGCAAATATCTTGAGTATTTTCACGGCGTCGGGCCAAGTCCCCATCATCAACTTTGATGCCACCGGTTCGACTGGATCAGGATCGTTGGCATATACATGGACGAGTGACGGGAACGTATTTCCGCCAACTGCTCCGTGTACAGGGCCGACCTGCCAGTTTGGCATTGGGGCCGCTGGTTCGCCGCATCAAATCAAGTTGGTTGTGACCGATAGCTATGGCCAATCCAGCCAGGCCTTTGCGCAGGTTGTCGTTACCGTTATAAACCCGACCGGTATGCTCGCGGCAGGCGCCACCCTCGACACGCCCGGGAACGCCTGGACAAGCAGCTCAACATTCCCCATCAGCTACACCATCACCGACTCCAACAACAATCCCGTGCCAGGCACTACGGGTCTGCCTTTCAGTGTGTCAGGCCTGACCCCAGGCTCTTACACTCTAAGCTTCACCAGCGGCGGACCCAGCAACGCCATGTTGACGGGCATTTTGCCATGTGGAGTCCTAACGCGTGGTCCAACCTGTTCATCAACTTTAGCAGCCGGCCAGACCCTGACCTTCACCCTCCAGTTCACCAGCAACCCGCCAACGGCGGGTTTTTCAATGTCCTCTGG
>JBEKDV010000073.1:0-25033 GCA_050014175.1 Candidatus Solibacter sp.
GGTCACCCTGCTGCGCAAGGAGATGGCCGAGCATCCCGACCTCCTGACGGAATTCGAGGGCAAAATCACAGATACCCAGCTCGTCCGCGCCGCCGCCGCTTGAGAAAATGTAGAAACTCCAGTGGCAGGCGGAAGCGCCTGCCCCACCATACAGACGACACAAGACGATCGTCTGTCCCACGGTGATATCCTCGGACTGATGGCAGACCATTCGCTCAGCGACGTTGGCGGCACCTCGGGAGGCTTAGGTAAGTTTCTGATGGGCTTCGCCATGACATGTGTGGGAGGCTATCTCCTGTCCAATCAGGTGATAGTCGCCAGTTCCTACTGGAACTTCTACGGCGGCAATACTTTCGGCATCACGCTGGTGCCCATGTTGATCGGCATCGGCCTCTTGTTCTTCAGCGGACGCAGCGTCATCGGCTGGCTGCTGACCGCCGCCGGAGCGCTTTTCATTCTGGCCGGCGTGATCGCCAACCTGCACATCTATTTTCAGCCCACCAGCCTCTTCAATACTCTGGTCATGTTGATCCTGCTGGTCGGCGGCCTCGGCTTGATTGCGCGCTCGCTGCGGTCACATGGCGACCGCCCTGCCGAGTGACTGTGACCCCTGTCACAGCGATCTCCATCCCCCGGTGGGAAGCTGAAAGTATGAAAGAAGAAAAAACTCCAGCGGCCGGGTCGTGCGTCTACGCGCGGGACCTCCGCCAGCAGGCCAAAGTCCCCGAGAACGGCATACTCAGCCAGACCTTGCACAGCGATGAGCGGAGCAAGGTGATCCTGTTCGGCTTCGCCGCCGGTCAGGAGTTGTCCGCCCACACCGCTCCCTTCCCGGCCACCCTCCTGTTTCTCAAAGGCGATGCCTTGCTGAAGCTGGGCGCCGAGGAACAGGAGGCAACCGAAGGCACTTTCGTCTACATGCCACCGTACCTGGAGCACGGAATCAAGGCACGCAGCGAGGTGGTCATGCTGCTCACCATGGTCAAAGGCGTTCCGCCGCCTGCTGCGTCCTAAGCGTTTTGCGCGGCGGCGGCTTTCATCGCGGCGATGCGCTCCTGCATCTGACGGGTCAGCGGCGGCACCATGCCCAGCATGCGCTGCATCACCATGAGCTGGCCGCGATGGTGCATCTCGTGCTCCTTGGGAGAGAGCAGCATCTCAAAGCGCGATTTGGTTGGCGGCACCATCCCCTGCGGGAACTGTACGGTCTCCGCCAGGAAAGCCTCGGAGAGACCTCCCAGCGTCTGGGCGTACTTTTCGCCCTCCACGCGCAGCATTTCGAGAATCTCCGCCTTGGATCGCGCCACCTGCTCCTCGGCCGATACCTTGCCGAAAAAGCTGAAAAAGTCGAAGCCCACCATGGTGTCGCGGTGCTCGACGATATGGATCTGTTCCTGCAAGCGCGCGTCCACCGCGATGTGGATCAACGTCTCGGCGACGCTGCGGCATCCCGGCGCGGCCCGAAAGCCGTAGCTTGCCTCGGGGATCTCTTCGGCGATCTTGATGGTGTTGCCGCGCACCGTGCGGTAGGACGCAGCCGTTTCTTTCGGTCCGTAGTAAGTCATAATTCGCTCCTATCAGTGGATACCCTCCAGTCTAGCTGGTGGAGGGGCTGAAAGGGCGAACGACTAAAATGCGTCGCGCAGCCATTCGATGCGCGGCGGCTCGTCGAGCACGATGCTGACGATATCGAACCGCGTATCCCGCCAGGCGATTTCGGCGCGGCGCGCATAATCGCGGGCCGCGTACCGCACGCGCTCCCGCTTCTGGGCATCCACCGCCGACTCCGGCGGACCAAAGTCCTCGCTGGCGCGCGTCTTGACTTCGATGAAGGCCAGTTTGCGCCCATCCCACGCCACCAGGTCGATTTCGCCGCTTCCCGAGAGCGTCCGGTAGTTGCGCGCCACTACTGTGCAGCCGCGCGACTGCAGGAATCGATGCGCCAGGTCTTCGCCGATCCGTCCGTGATTGCCGGCGTAGCGGCGCTGCCGGACGCGGTCGGCGGCGCGGTAGAGCAGGCCCATCATTTGAGCACCTCGAATTCGAATTCCATGACTTTTCCGCGTACCACGTAACAGAGGTAGTGTTCCCAAAACCGCCGGTACCGCGGGAAGCGGTTCACCAGAAACTGGAACCCCAGCCACCGCCAAAAAGCAAGTAGTTTCACGTGCACGGAAATCTCACGAAACTTCGATTTCGAATAGTAGCCGAAGCCTCCATGATCCTCGCCGAAGTAGCGAAAACTGAAACTGTTCAGGTGGCTCTTGTGAGTGGGGTCGCAGAACGAGCTGAAATCGGTGTAATGCGGGGTTTCCAGCCACACCGTGCCGCCGGCGCGCACCAGGCGGTGGAACTCCTCCATGGTGCGCACCACGTCGCTCACGTGCTCGATCACATGGATCGCCGTCAGCCGGTCGAACGAGCTGTCGGCGAACGGGTAGGGAAAGCGGTCGAGGTCCACCAGGACGTCGGCGCGGCTGGCGGGATTGCGGTCGATTCCGATGGCTCCGGGCTGCTTGTGAATCCCGCAGCCCACATCGAGTGTCCTCACGCTTCTGACATCACCTGTTTCAGGCACGCTTCCAGAGTATCAAGCGCGAAATCGCACTGGTCGCGCGTAATCACCAGCGGCGGGCATAGCCGGAGCGTGTTGTCGCCCGCGCCCAGCACCAGGAGGCCGCGCTCGAAGCATCGCGTGACGATGCGGTCGCGCCACGCCGCCGCCTTCTCTTTCGTCGCCTGGTCGCGCACCATCTCGATGCCCAGCATGAGGCCGAGCCCGCGCACGTCGCCCACTATGGGGAATCGCGCCGGCCACGAGCGCATGCGCTCCATCAGGTAGGCGCCCATGACGCGAGCGTTCTCCACCAGTTCCCGCTCCAGCAGTTCGATGGTCACCAGCGCCGCCGCGCAGGCGACGGGATTGCCGCCGAACGTGGAGGCGTGCGCCCCCGGCGGCCAGGTCATCAGGTCGGCGCGCGCCACGGTGGCTCCCAGCGGCATGCCGCTGGCGATTCCTTTGGCCACGGTAAGGATATCCGGCACCATGCCGAAGTGGTCCGCCGCCCACATCCTGCCGGTGCGGCCCATGCCGCTCTGCACTTCGTCGAACACCAGCAGGATGCCGTTCGCCCCGGCCACGCGCGCCAGTTCGTCGAAGAATTTTTGCGGCGGCACCACGTAGCCGCCCTCGCCCTGCACCGGCTCCACTACGATGGCCGCCGTCTCCCCGGCGGGCGCGATCGTTTTCAGCAGCGTGTCCTCGATGTGCTTCACGCACTCTACCGCGCAACCGTCCGGCGTCTGCCCGTAGGGGCAGCGGTAGCAGTATGGATACGGCGCGTGGATCACGCCCGGAACAAACGGGCCGAATCCGGCGCGCTGCACCGCTTTGCGCGAGGTCAGCGAGAGCGCGCCCATGGTCCGTCCGTGGAAGCTGCCGAAGAAGGCGATGATCTTGTCGCGCCCCGTGGCGTAGCGCGCCAGCTTGATGGCCCCTTCCACCGCCTCCGCCCCCGAGTTGCCGAACGACACGCGCCGCGGCACGTTGCCGGGCGCGATTTCATTGAGCTTCTCGGCCAGCGCGGCCAGTTCTTCGTAGTAGAAATCCGTGCCCGACATGTGGATGAGACGCGCGGCCTGCCGCTGGATGGCTTCCACCACCAGCGGATGGCAGTGGCCGGTCGCCACCACCGCGATGCCCGCGGTGAAATCGAGGAAGCGGTTGCCATCCACGTCTTCCACTATCGCGCCTTCGCCTTTCCGCGCCACCAGCGGATAGCCGCGTGTATAAGACGGCGATACCACTTTGGCGTCGCGAGCGATGACGGCGCGCGCGCGGGGGCCTGGCAGAGGCCCCTTGAGAATCGGCAGGTCCAAACGGACCTGTTCCAATGTATTGCTCATGGAAATAACTCCTGTTCGCTATTCGGTTGCAGGGTTACAGGAACTGCGCGCCCGAAGGCGCGCGCCGCGGAGAGCGGGCGAGGAGTTAGTCGGAGGCGAAAAGCCCGGGTCGGGATTGCGCTGGGCTGTTTCCCATGCCTCTATCTTACCGCAGTGGCCTAAGGCTCTGCCTTGGGCATCCGAGCGCAGCTCGGACTCGCCCCAATCCAATCCCTACCCCCCCACCTTCCCGAACACCCGCGCGAAAATCTTGTCCACGTTGCGCAACTGCCGCTCCAGCGAAAACGCTTCCGCGATCTTCTCCGCGCTCAGCACCGAACGAATCTCGGCGTCGCCCTCGATCGCCGCCCGGAAGTCGCCCTCTTCCTCCCATGCCCGCATGGCGTGCCCCTGCACCAGCCGGTAGGCCTGCTCGCGCAGCATGCCGCCCGCCGCCAGATCGAGCAGCACCTGCCCGCTGAACACCAGGCCGCGCGTCAGATCCAGGTTGCGCCGCATCCGTTCCGGGTAGACCAGCAACCGATCCACCAGCTTGGTCGTCTTCTCCAGCAGGTAGTCGGTCAGGATGGTGGAATCCGGCAGAATGACCCGCTCCACCGAAGAGTGCGAGATGTCGCGCTCGTGCCACAGCGCCACATTCTCAAACGCCGCCATCACATTGGCTCGCACCACGCGCGCCAGGCCGCAGATCTGTTCGCACGTCACCGGATTCCGCTTGTGCGGCATGGCCGAGCTGCCCTTCTGCCCGCGCGCGAAATACTCCTCGGCCTCGCGCACCTCGGTGCGTTGCAGGTGGCGCACCTCGAGCGCGATCTTCTCGCACAGCGCCGTCGTCAGCGCCAGCGCGGCCACAAAACTGGCGTGCCGGTCGCGTTGGATCACCTGCGAGGCCACCGCCGCCGGCTTCAGGTTCAGCCTCTCGCAGATCAGTTCCTCCGTCTCCGGATCGATGTGCCCGAACGTGCCCACCGCGCCCGAGGTCTTGCCCACGCGCACTTCTTCGGCCGCCGCGCCCAGCCGCGTGAGATTGCGCCCCGCCTCTTCGTACCAGATGGCCAGCTTCAGCCCGAACGTAATCGGCTCCGCGTGCACGCCGTGCGTGCGGCCGATCTGCACCGTGTGCCGGAACTCCAGCGCCCGCCGTTTGAGCGTTTCCCGCAATTGCATCAGGTCGCCGATCAGAATCGCCGATGCCTGCTGCAACAACAGCGCCTGCGCCGTATCCACCACGTCGTTCGACGTCAGACCGTAATGAAACCAGCGCGACACCTCGCCGTGCCCGCGCGCCTGCATCGTTTCGGCCACCGCGGTGGTGAAGGCGATCACGTCGTGCTTCACTGTATTTTCGATTTCGTGGATGCGCTCCACATCGAAGCCCGCGTGCTGGCGCAGCAGGCGGGCTGCCTCGGCGGGTACCACGCCCAGTTGCGCCAGGGCTTCACTGGCTGCCAGCTCCACTTCGAGCCACTGCTGGAATTTGTTCCGGTCGCTCCAGATCCGGCCCATTTCGGGACGCGTGTATCGGGGAATCATGGTGATTTTAGTATTGAAAAACTGCGCTGGGTGCCTTTTGTGAGGCGATCGAGAGACGCGTCTCCAGACCGCGCCGTTCCAGTGCTTCCGCGGCCACCATCTGCACGATCGCCGGGTGATTGTTCTGCTCGCTCAGGTGGCCCAGAATCAGATTCGCCGTGCACGAATCCAGATCCTGCATCAGATAATCCGACATATGCAGATTGGACAGGTGCCCCACGCGGCTCATCACGCGCTGCTTCACGCTCCAGGGATACGGCCCCACCTTGAGCATGTCCAGATCGTGATTGGCCTCCAGCAGCAACAGGTCGGTGCGCCGCAAATGGAACTTGATGGACTCCGGCACGTACCCCAGGTCCGTGGCCACGCCCACGCGCACCCCCTGCGCTTCGAAGCAGTACCCCACCGGGTCGATGGCGTCGTGCGGAATGCCGAAGCTCTGCACCTCGATATCGCCGATCCGGAAGCCGGAGCCCGCCTGGAAGGCTTCGAGGCGCGCCGGCGGCGTCTCACCCCAGTCGATCGCCGGCGCCGCAAGCAGGGTCATGTAGACGACCGCGCGCACATCCTTGTTGCGCGCCAGCACGGGGAGTCCGGCCACGTGATCGGAGTGTTCGTGGGTGATCAGGATGGCGTCGATGGCTTCCAGCGATTCGCCAATGGAGGCCAGGCGCTTGCGTAGTTCGCGCATGCTCAGCCCCGCATCCACCAGAATGCGCGTATTTTCGGTGGCCAGGAGGGCGGCGTTGCCGGAACTCCCGCTGGCCAGCACGCAGAACTTTACCGTGTCTTCTCCCCCGAACTTTCAGAATACACCCAAACGCCATAAAACAACATGATGCGGAAATGTTTCGGATTTTGGGAGCCAGAAAATCATGCCGGCACGGGCTCTGGACGGCTCGCGTTGCACTGTCTTGACAGGGGCTTCTGGGGGAGAGTAGGGTGGGGGATTGAGAGCTCCTTCGGAAGGGACTGACCCATGGTAATCGACCTGAAACCTGAACAGCAGCGAGTGATCGACCTGGCGATTCAATCGGGCGCGTATCATGACTCCGATGAAGTGATTGCCACGGCGCTCGCGATGCTGGCCGAGGACATCGAGGATGGGTCTGTCTCGGAGGCGCGGAGCCATGAACCGCGCTTCACATTGGCCGAGGTGGAAGCGGAATTGCGAGCGCTTGGCAAAGCGGGCAGGTGACACAGCGGTGCCGCCTTTTGTCGCCTGCTTTAGCGCAACATAACAAACGAGTTATGTCATGCTCACGCCGTGCTACACTGAAATATGGCCATGACTCTGACCCTCGACCCTCACGGCGAGCAACTCGTCGCGGCCCACCTCCGCACCGGTCGCTACCACTCGCCCGAAGAGGTAGTAACCCGTGCACTAGAAACCCTCGCCGAGGCCGAGAAGGAACCGCCCACCGTGCCCACCCGGACTATGACGCCCGCCGAAGCCGTGGCAGATATCCGCGAATTGCGAAAAGGCGTCACGCTCGGCGGTCTCCGCATCAAGGACCTCATCAACGAGGGGCGTAAGTACTGATGCCCGGTTTCGTTGCCGATGCGTCGGCGACGCTCCCATGGTGCTTTGAAGAGGAAGCCACGCCGGCGACCGAGGCGCTGCTTGAGTGTCTTCGCGCGGGCGAACTTGCTCTCGTGCCCGCTCACTGGTCTACCGAAGTGATGAATGGCCTCATCATGGCCGTGCGCCGAAGCCGGATCGATCTCGAACGGGTCGCCCGGTTTGCTCGCGATTTGGCGGCGCTGCCGATCCGCATCGAGCCACCCCTTGCTCCAGCCGCCTGGGATGCGGTGATACAAGTGGCCACCAGGCATCACCTCACCGTTTACGATGCCGCGTATCTGGAACTTGCCGAACGGACCGGCCTGCCCCTCGCCACTCTCGACGGCGATTTGCGAAAAGCGGCGCTGGCCGCAAGCGTTGTTCTCGTAGAAACATGACCACCGAATGGATGGGGGGGCTTTTACGGCCGATCGCCGAGATTCCTAGACGAGAAGCGTGAAAAGTCTCACCGTTCCATTCCCCGTTGCAGGAAATCGTTGACCCTTATCATTTTGATTCCGCCATACTCGCCCAGCCTCAGCAGGTCGTTGTCCCCGGTGACGATGCAGTCCGACCGGGATGCGACCGCACACTCGACGATCCGGTTGTCGTCTGGGTCGTCCTTCACCACATCCAGGGCTTCCGTGGGCACGACCCGTTCCGTACAATCGGCGATGATGGCTTGGGCTTCCTGGAGGTCTTCCGGTGTCGCATGGAACTTCTCCCGCATCACCCGCAGGACTTCCTGCATGATGGCGTCGGAGATGGCCACGTGCACAACACCGTCTATGGCCAGTTGCAGCAACTGCCTCGGTTTTCCCCGGCTGAAGTTGAGAGCTGAAATGTAGACGTTGGTGTCGAAGGTGACGGTCTGCACTCAGCGACCGCGCTTCTCTCGGCGGTGTTCATGAATCAGCCGCGGCACGTCGCCCTCGGTGATTCCGAGCTCCCGCGCACGCTGTTCATTGCGCCGCACAAACCGATCCAGCCGCTCACGTGAGAGGTATCGGCGGGTTACGGCCTCAATCAATTCGTCTGTCGTCTTGCCTTCCGCCCGCGCGGCGTCGGAGACTGCCGTTAGCAGGTCTTCCGGTAGCGCGACGTTTTTCTCGCTCGCCATATCGTGCCCTATTCCAAGCGTACCGTATCGCTTGCCAGTGTGGGTGTCAACGATTTCATTTCTTATAGAACGCAAGAGGACGTTATGTTGAGCTATTCGGCGAGACGTGGTAGGCGAGCTGCTCTCGCCGGAGACGGATGGTTGCAGATGAGTGCTCAGGCTGTCGGCTACTGGGTGTTTTGGGCGTTCGTGGTCTGGTTGGCCTTGTCTCTGCTTATCCGTGGCATCCGCGACCCACGCGCTCCACGAGCGTGAAAGCCCCCTTGGTGGTCCTTTTGACTTGCGCCGCTTTCCGGACTCCTGGCGAGCCGATTTGGCGCTGACCCTGGGCCAATCGTGAAAGCGCGTCCGCCCCGTGCTAGCCTTTCCTCATGAAGGCAGCTCGCATCCACCAGCATGGCGGCCCCGAAGTGCTGGTCTACGAAGAAACGCCCGAGCCCAAGATCAAGGCCGACCAGATCCTCGTCCGCGTCCGCGCCTGCGCGCTCAACCATCTCGATCTCTTCGTCCGCGCCGGCATCCCCGGCATGAAGTTCCCCATGCCGCACATCCTGGGCAGCGATATGGCCGGCGAAGTCGTCGAGGCCGGCGAGCTCTGCGAGCGCGTCAAGCCCGGCTGGCGCGTGCTCCTCTCCCCCGGCCAGAGTTGCCGCCAGTGCGAGCAATGCCTCCTGGGCAACGACAACTTCTGCCGCCGCTTCCATGTTCGGCTACGCCATCGATGGCGGCAATGCCGAACTGCTCGCCGCCCCGGAGTACAGCGCGATCCGGATCCCCGACGACATGAGCTTTCAGGACGCCGCCGCCACCCCGCTGGTGTTTCTCACCGCCTGGCACATGCTCATGGCGCGCGCCAAACTTCAGCCCGGCGAGGACGTCCTGGTGCTGTCGGCATCCAGCGGCGTCGGCTCCGCTGCCATCCAGATCGCCAAACTCTTCCAGTGCCGCGTCATCGCCACCGCGGGAGGCGAGAGCAAACTCGCCAAGGCCCGCGAACTGGGCGCCGACTACGTCATCGACCACTACCAGCAGGATATTTCGGCCGAGGTCAGGAAGATCACCGGCAAGCGCGGCGTCGATGTGGTGGTGGAACACGTGGGCGTGGCCACCTGGCAAAAGAGCCTGGAATCGCTGGCTCCGGCGGGACGCCTGGTGACCTGCGGCGCCACCACCGGTTTCGACGCGCGCGTCGATCTGCGCTTCTTGTTCAGCAAACAGTGGAGCCTGCTGGGCTCGTTCATGGGCACCATGGGCGAGTTACACCAGGTACTGAAATTCGTCTTCCGCAAGCAATTGAAACCGGTGGTGGACCGCGCGTTCCCGCTGGCCGAAATCGGCGCCGCCCACCGCTATCTCGAAAGCAAGGAGCAGTTCGGCAAAGTCATTGTGATACCCTGAGGTCCGCAATGTTGCTTCTCGGTTGGGTGGTACTCATGGTGTCCTGGTTCGCCTGGGGGTACCCGCTTATTTTCCGCGCTCCGCACAACCAGAAGCGGCCCTCCATCACTGCCATCGGCCCCACGCGCGCCGGTCTTTTCCTGGAGTGCCTGGCCATCTTTCTCGCCTTCGCCTGCCGCCTGCCCGGGGACTGGCAGCCCGCCTGGTGGCGTATCGCCGGAGTCATGGTCTGCGGCCCGATTGCAGCCATCCTCTCGTGGACCGCCGTGCGGCATCTCGGCCGCCAGTTCCGTATCCAGGCGGGGTTGTATGAAGATCACGAACTGATCACCACCGGCCCGTACGCCATCGTGCGCCATCCCATCTACACCTCGCTCTTGGCCATGCTGGCGAGCACCCTCTTTCTGCTCACCCCCTGGCAGTGGGTGGTGCTTTCCCTGGCGCTTTTCCTGGCCGGGACGGAGATTCGCGTGCACGCCGAGGACGGTCTGCTGGCATCGCGTTTCGGCGACCGCTTCGCCGACTACCGGAAGCGCGTGCCGGCCTACCTGCCGTTTGTGCGATAGTGTCCTTTATGATCAGGGTTACCCCTTCCAATCGAGCAGGGCTCCCCCGCCGAAGGCGTCATGCCGCCCTGCTAAGGGCTTCCGCACTTTTCCTGGCTTTTCTCGTGGCCGGCGGCGCTCTCTTCGCGGCGGACCTCACCGAACAATATCGCGCCACCGCCGATAAGTTAATCGATGCCGCGCTGGCCGATACCGAAGGCTACAACCGCCTGGCCTATCTCTGCTATCGCATCGGCAACCGCTTGAGCGGCTCGCCGGGCCTGGAAAAGGCCATCGCCTGGAGCGTGGAAACCATGAAGGCCGCCGGCCTGAGCAACGTCCGCGTCATCCCCGCCAAGGTGCCTCACTGGGTGCGCGGCGCCGAATCGGCCCGCATGCTGGCGCCCGTGGACCGGCCGCTGCACATGCTCGGTCTCGGCATGAGCATCGGCACGCCGCCCGGCGGCATCACCGCCGATGTGGTGGCCGTCGCCACCTTCGAGGAGCTTGCCAAACTGGGGCGCGCCGGCATCCAGGGAAAAATCGTGCTCTATAACGAGGAGTACCGCGGCTACGGCCCGACTCGCGTCTATCGCGCCACCGGGGCCGCCCGCGCCGCCGCCTTCGGCGCCGTTGCCGCCCTCGTCCGCTCCGCCACCCCGCTTGCCATGCAGATCCCGCACACCGGCGAAATGAATTACGACGAAACCCAGCCCAAAATTCCCGCCGCCGCCGTCTCGCCCGAGGACGCCATGATGATCGCCCGCCTGGTCGGCGATGGCGTGCCTGTCAGGGTCCACCTGGAGATGGGCGCGCAGACCCTCCCCGATGCCGACAGCGGCGACGTGATCGGCGAAATTCCCGGCCGCGAGCATCCCGAAGAGGTGGTTGTCATGGGCGGCCACATCGATTCCTGGGACGTCGGCCAGGGCGCGCAGGACGATGGCGCATCCATCGTCGCCTGTCTCCAGGCCGTGGCCCTCATGAAGAAACTCGGACTCGAGCCGCGCCGCACCATCCGCGTGGCCTTCTGGGTCAATGAGGAGAACGGCGGCCGCGGCGGCGTGGCCTATCGCGAGTTCGTCGGTGAGCAGATCAAGAACCACACCGCGGCCATCGAAATGGATGGCGGCGCCGAGGCGCCGCGCGGATTCGGCGCCGGCGTGGACGCCCCTTCTATGACCATGTTGCAGCAGATCGGCAAGCTGCTCGACCGCATCGGCGCCGGCGAAATCACCGGTGGCGGCGGTGGCAGCGATATCGCTCCGCTGATGCGCGATGGCGTTCCCGGCTTGGGCGAGCGCACCGCCGGCACACACTACTTCGACTGGCACCACACCGAAGCCGACACCCTGGACAAGGTGAACCCCGACGATTTCCGCAAGAACGTGGCCGCCCTCGCCGTGATGGGCTATGCCCTGGCCGACATGCCCGACCGCCTGGTAGCCGCCGCCGTCACCCGCCGCGGCCCCCAGTAAGAAACAATCGGTTGGCAGGCGAAAGCGCCCAATGCCACTTAAATAAGCTTGACGACGTCATCTGCATCAATGGTGGGGCGGTCCCCCTGGACCTGGGGTCCCCTCTGGGGACGACGCCCTCGTCGGCCTGCCGCAGTGATGCAAGCGCCTGATTCCTTTGAGCGAAGAGCGGGTCCGGGGGAACCCGGCCCAGAGGGCACCCCGACCAGGGGGTCCGCCCCACCAATTCGGCAGCGGTTGGCAGGCGAAAGCGCCTGCCCCACCAAGCGCCCTCGGGACGGGCATAGGCCGGGTCGCCAGCCCGGCTATGGCCGCCGGTGGATCGTTTAGCGGTCCTGCTTTGCGCGGTATCGCAGCGCGAGGTTCAACTGCTTGATCGCTTCGTCGGTGGCGCGGATGGCCTCCGCTTTATGGCCGCCGAAATCGTGCGGCGCCGCCTGCATGTACTCGCGAGCGTCCTTCAACGCGGCAATGGCGCTGGAGATGCGTGGGTGCATGGCGCGTTCGTTTTGCGCGAATAACGTGATCCCCGCGCTCAGGACCACTCCCAGAACGATTCCCGAAATGAACTTCATATCCGTCTTTTCTCCTTAGCGTATGAACAAACGCTTAAGGAGATTGTACGCCGATGCACGGCGGGGACAAAAGGTGACGTCCGGCGTACGCCTTACATGGCCAGCAGCGCGGCCATGAGCTCGATGCCATCCCACAAGTTTTGAATCCGGATGTTTTCGTTGAAGCTGTGCTGATTGTTATCGTGATTGGCAATCGGGACGGTGATGGTGGGCGCGTGCAGGATATCTTCGATCATGTACAGCGGCACGCTGCCGCCCATGGTGGGGAGCCTGACCACCGGCCCGCGTGCCGATTCCGCGGTGCGCAGCACCAGTTGCGAGATGGGCAGATCTATCGAAGTGCGCGAAGCCTTGTAGCCCGGCTCGACCGTAACCCGGGCCAACCTGGCATACTGCATCCGTGTGGCCGCATCGGGCTCCGTCTCGACAATCTCGTAGCCCTGTTTGCGGATGTGATCCAGCACGCGCCGCACGGCGGTAGCGGGATCAATACCCTTCACCAGGCGGATATCGATGCTGGCGGTGGCCGTGGCGGGCACCACGTTGCTGGCCTTGTCGCCCACGCGGGCGCTGGCCATGCCGCGGACGTTGAGCGAAGGCAGATTGATCAGCTCCACCAGCTTCCTGCCGCCGCCTTCGGTGCGGCCGAGCGACAGTTCGCGCATCAGGGCGGCATCGACCTCCGGGGCTTCCGCGATGGCGCGCTTTTCGGTATCGGTGAGCGGCTCGATGCCATCGTAGAAATGGTCGATGAGCACCCGGCCGTCGTCGTCCTTCATGGACGCCAGCAACCGCGCCAGGGCCATCGCCGGGTTGGGCGCCCAGTTGCCGTAATGGCCGCTGTGCAGCTCGTGGCTGGCGCCGTAGAGCGTGATGTCGAGGCCGGTGATGCCGCGCGCGCCGAACACGATCTGCGGGCGGCGGCTCTGATGCACCGGGCCGTCGCAAATGAGCCAGACGTCGGCGCCCAGCAGGTCTTTGTATTTGGCGACGATCTGCGCCAGGTGCGGCGAGCCGGCTTCTTCTTCGCCTTCGAAGACGAACTTGATCTGGGAGCGCGGCGCGATGCCCGCGGCCTTGAGGGCATTGAGCGCGGTGGAGATGGCGGCCAGCGGCGCTTTATCGTCGCTGGCGGAACGGGCGTAAATCCGCCATTCGGGGTCGATCTTCCCGGCCGCGGGCAGCGAAATCACGCGGCCATCCTTATCCGGAGCGCGGTCGCGCACCACCGGTTCCCACGGTGGAGTGGCCCACTCCTTGGGGTCGAGCGGCTGGCCATCGTAGTGCGCGTAAAAAACGATGGTGCGCGTGGCGCCGGGGGCCGGGATCTCGCCATAGACCACCGGCGGTGCGCCGGGGACTTCCAGCAGTCGCGTCTTGACGCCGCGCTTCTCGAAGAGCGCCGAAACCGCGGCCGCATTCCGGCGAATGCCTTCGGTGTCGCGCGCCAGGTTGGGTAGCGCCAATAGTCCCAGGAACTCGCCGAGAATGGCGCGCTCGTGGGTTTCGCGCCAGGCGCGGGCGGCTTGCGCGGCGGGGTTATTCTGTGCGCCGGTCTGCGCCCCCGCCAGTCCGGCCAGGGCCAACAGCGGGATGGCGAGGCGGCCCGTCATTTCACCTTGGCCAGAATCCTGCCCAGAATCTTCACTCCCTGGTCCACTTCTTTCTCGGTGATGATGTAGGGCGGCAGGAAACGCAGCACCGTGTCGTGCGTGCAGTTGATGAGCAACCCCTCCGCCATGGCGTCGAGCACGACCTGCTTGCCGGGCATGTGCAGTTCCATGCCGAGCATCAGGCCAAAGCCGCGGACTTCCTTGATGCACGCGTGCTTGCGGGCCAGATCGTTCAGCTCCACATGAAAGTATCCGCCCACCCGCTGTATCGAGGGCAGCAGTTCGTCCAGTATGTCGCAGAATTCCAGCGCCACCCGGCAGGCCAGCGCGCCGCCGCCGAAGGTGCTGCCGTGCATGCCCGGCTTGATGGTGGCGGCGGCCTTCTCGTTGGCCATGATGACGCCCAGCGGGATGCCGCAGGCGAGCGGCTTGGCGGTAACCATGATGTCGGGCAGAATGACGTGTTGCGAGCGCTGGTAGGCGAAGTAGGTGCCTGGGCGGCCCACCCCGCACTGGGTTTCGTCGGCCACCAACAGGGCGTTGTAGCGGTCGGCAAGCTGGCGCGCTTTGGCGACGAATTCCGGGGTCAGCGCATTGATGCCCCCCTCGCCCTGAATCATTTCGAGCACGATGCCGGCCGTGTGATGGCTGAAGGCGGCTTCCAGCGCCGCCGTATCGTTGGCCGGCACGAAGCGGGCGCCGGGGACCAGCGGTTCGAAATCCTGGCGGTATTTGGGCTGACCGGTGATGGAGAGCGCGCCGAGGGTCCGCCCATGGAACCCGTTCTCCAGCGCGATGACCTGGTATTTTTTGGGGTCTATGGCGCGGCCATGCGAATGCACCATTTTGAGGCCGCCTTCCATCGCCTCGGTCCCCGTGTTGGCGAAGAAGCAGCGCTGCAATCCGCTCATCCGCGCCAGCCGCTGGGCCAGCGGGCCCTGATACTGGTGATAGTAGAGATTCGAGGTGTGGATCAGCAGCGCGGCCTGCTCGCGGATGACTTTGATGAGCCGCGGGTGGGCGTGACCGAGCGCGTTGACGCCGATGCCGGATATGAAGTCGAGGTAACGCTTGCCGGCCAGATCGTAAACGTGGCAGCCTTTGCCGCGGGCCAATACGAGCGGATAGCGCGCGTAGTTTTGCAGCAGGTATTCACGCTCCAGGTCCATCACCGCTTGAGCGGCAGCTTCCGAAACGGGTGGCGGGGCGGTTGTCATTTACTCATGATACACGGCTTTGTAGCGTAGCCTTTCAGGCCGGGTGCCCTATGGGCGGCCCCGATTCTTCGGGGCATTCTTTCCCTTTAGAGCAGTTGCTCCATCAGACCGATCAGGTACTCCTGATCGAACGGGCCGGAGCGGTAGGTGCGGGCGTCGAAAAAACGCCACATTTTCTTGTGGTTTTCCAGCGTGTAGAAAATGAGCTGCTCTTCAATGATGTCCTTGTCGAGCAATTCCTGGTTGAAAGCGCGCACGGTGCCTTCCAGTGTGTAGGGGATGCGGAAGTCCTCGGTGGAGACGAGTTCCGGAGTCGCCGAAAACGAGATTTGCAGGATGCGGCCACGCACGTTGATCTGCATCAGGTTGACCAGGTCCTCCTGAAAAGAATCGGGGCCGTAGCCGGGCGGATCGAGTTCGACCCCGGTGCGCGCCAGCAGGCGGTTGACCGAGCCCACAAAATCGGCGCAGATAGCGTAGAGGTCCGCCGCGGCGGCCCGGCGAAGGGCGCCAATCTCGCGGGCGCGGCGCAGAAAGCCCTCGTCCTTCACGGTGAGCGCGTCGATGTTCTCGGCCAACCGTTTCAGGCGGGCGTCCCGAGCTTGGGTCTGGTTTGCGATGCGAGCCACCACCCTAGCTTAGCGGCGACGGATGGATTCCCGCAATTCCTCCGGCTCAATCAGGTGCAGAACGTCGATCTGCAGCCGGCGGAGAACCGCGTCAGCTTTTTCCATGGACAGTATTCGCTTTCCTTTCAATACGTTATGGAGATGGGGCTGAGAAATCCCGGAAAGGCGGGCGAGTCCCCGCTCGGTGGCCGCGCCGCTGCGTACACGTCGGCGAAGCTCGTCGAGGAGACGTTGCTCTAGATCGTTGAAGGTCATCGGGTAGCCTGGGTACTATTTCTCCAAGAAATAGGGTATTAGTGAAAACCCTTAGAACTAAAGGTATTAATATTAGAAAAAAATCTCTTTATTCTTTTTTGCCATATAAGCAAAATACTGAATCATAACGACATATATCAAGTTAATCGGGCCTGATACTATTAATATTTATAACTCAGGAATTCGAATTTGTTGACGTTTTTCTTTGTCGGGATAGATTGGAAAAAGCTGTTGAATCCATGGTGAGCGGACAGCTTCCAAAGTTCGCAACCAGGAGGACATTCTCTAATGCAGTGGGATAGATCTAACACGATTGCGCTGGCGACTGAAACGTGCAAGTATTGCGCGGGCAACGGAACCCGCGTTGTCTACAAGACGAAGAACTCCCCTTGCAACTGCGTCTTTCGGGCCATTTTTAGGGCCTGCATGGGCCGTTTCCGGGATTGCGCCGCCTCCGGGACGCACTTCGGAACGGTTTCCTGGGAGTTTTGCGGCGGCCCCGGCGGGCGTCGCATTTATTCCCGTAAACAAGAAGAATACATGGCCGACTTCTGTCTGGTGAGCCGGCGTGTGCTCGATGAAGAAGATCATCGGCTCTTCCGGTTTTACTTCCTGCTTGGCGCGGACTGGCAACTCTGCGCCCGGCGGCTCAAAATGGACCGCGGAACTTTCTTTCATGCCATCTATCGGATCGAAAGAACACTCGGACGAGCCTTCTCCGAGATCCGGCCCTATCCGCTCTATCCCCTCGACGAATACTTTGGTGGAACGGTTCGCAAGGACGCGGGCCGCGCCCTGGAAGCGGTCCCGCCGCTCCACCGGCACCACCTGGAGGTACCGCTGCGCTTAATCGCCTGATCGAACTCCTTCTCACGGGGACGGCCGCCGCGGCCGTCCCCTTCACCCCCCTCCGTTCCCCTTACAATGGGTAGTCCGGCCCACATTCCATGGACAACCTCACGCACACCGCAATCGGCCTATTCCTCGCCCGGATCGGCCTGGGACGTTGGAGCGCGCGCGGCACCGCCATCGTGCTGATCGCCGCCAACATCCCCGATATCGACATAGTATCTTCGGCCGGCGGCACGCTCAACTACCTGGCCTACCACCGTCATCTGACGCATTCCCTGCTGCTCATGCCGGTCATGGCGCTGGCTGCCGTCGCCGTGGTGAGAGTGGCGGGCCGCAAGCCGGTAAACTGGGCGGGCGCGTTTTTCGCCGCCCTGATCGCCGTAGCTTCGCACCTCGCGCTGGACTGGACGAATGTCTACGGAATCCGGCTGCTGCTGCCCTTTTCGGGCGAATGGCTGCGCGCCGACACCACCGGCGTGGTGGATGTGTGGATCTGGGCCGTGTGCGCCATCGGCATCGCCGGACCGTTCCTGGCGCGGCTGGTGGGCTCGGAAATCAGCTCTGGCCCCGTCCGGCAGCCGCACCACGGACGCGGCTTTGCCTGGTTCGCCCTCTTGATGGTCCTGTTCTACGATTGCGGCCGCGGTGTGTTGCACGCCCGCGCCGTTGCCTCCCTGGGCGCGCGCATGGTCGAGGGCGCTCTTCCCTTGCGCGTGGCCGCCACGCCGAACCCGGTCAACCCGTTCCAATGGCGCGGCATCGTCGAAACCCCGGGCGCCTACGTGATCCAGGACCTGGACATGGCAACCACCGCGGTGAGCGCGCGCGGCACCGTCTTTCACCAGCCGGACGCCGAACCGGCCCTCGATGCGGCGCGCGCCAGTCCGGCCTTCCAGGGCTTCCTGCGCTTCTCGCAGTACCCGCTGTGGCGGGTTACGCCTTACCCGGCGGTGGAAGACGGCAAACTCGTCGAGGTCTTCGACCTGCGCTTCGGCACGCCGCTAGCGCCCGGATTCATGGCGCGCGCGGTGCTGGATTCGCGCCTGCGGGTGGTGGAATCCTCCTTCCGGTTCGGCGCGGCGCGCCCCAGGTAAGGTTATCGGCGTCGCCATCGCCGCGGCTCACTCGTCCCGTAGAGCGCGCGTCGGATCGACCATGGCGGCGCCCCGCGCCGGCAGGAGACAAGCGGCCAGACCGGTGGCGGAGAGCAACGTGACAACCGCGGCGAAGGTCCACGGATCGGTGGCGGAGATGCCCCACAACTCGCTCGCAATCAAGCGCGTGAGGTCCGCGCTGGCCACTAGGCCGATCCCCACCCCGGCGCCAATCAGCTTCATGCCGTTGCCCAGCACCATGCCCAGTATCCGTCCCTGGTCCGCGCCCAGCGCCATGCGGATGCCGATTTCGTGTGTCCGCCGGCGTACCGTGCACGACACCACGCCGTATATGCCGATCGACCCGATCCCCAGCGCCAGCGCCGCAAACGCTCCCATCAGCAGCATATTCACCCGCCGCGGAGACAGGTGCTTGGTCCGCCGTTCTTCCAGCGTCGTGATGTCGAACGGAGGCTGGGAACTGTCCACGCCGGCGATCTGGCCGCGCACCGCCCCGGCCAGGGCCTTCGGATTCAACGCGGCGCGCACCGCCAGGTACATATTCGACCCCATGAAGAACGATGCGTCGGGCTGTAAATAGGAGAAGTACATCTCCGGAAGTGGTTCCTCCTCGGGCGCGGGGCGAATGTCCCGAACTACTCCCACAATGGTGATCCATCCCGTCTTCGGTTTCCACTGCTCGATTCTCTTGCCCAGGCAGTCTTCGCCCGGAAAGAAAGCGCGCGCGAACGTCTCGTTGACCATGGCCACCACCGTGGACCCGTTGCGGTCGGCATCGCTCAAAGGCCGGCCCCGCACGGTGGGAATGCCCACCGTCCGAAAGTAGTTCGGACTCACGATGTCCACCATTACCTGCCGCTCCGCCTCGGGCCGTCCTTCCACCGTCAACCCCGATATCGCCATGCTGTACCCGCCCAGCGGCAGCGAGGTGCTGGCGCCGGCAGCCTGCACGCCCGGCAGCGTCCCAACCCGCTCTACCACCTGCTGGAAGAAGGCGGTCTTCTCCCGCGGCGTCGGATACTTGGAAGGCGTCAACGCCACGTTCACCGTCAGGATGCGATCCGCCTGAAACCCGGGGTCTACGCCGCGCAGCCGCAGAAAACTGCGGAACAGCAGGCCGGCCCCGCTCAGCAGCACCATCACCAGCGCCACCTCAAACACCACCAGCAGACCGCGCGTGCGATGCCGTGAGCGCCCTTCGCTGGCGCCGCGGCCGGCGTTTTTCAGATGTTCGTTCAACTCGCTCCGCGACGCCTCCAGCGCCGGCGCCAGGCCGAAAGCGATGCCCGTCACCAGGGCCAGCCCCAGGTTGAAGCCGAGTACGCGCAGGTCCAAATGGACCGGCTCCATGGCCGGCAGGTTGTCCGCGATGAACGCCACCAGCAGGTCCTTCCCCGCCCACGCCAGGCCCAGCCCCACTACCCCGCCCAGCAGAGCCAACAGCACGCTCTCCGTCAGGAGCTGTCGCAGAATGCGCGCCCTGCCCGCCCCCAGGGCCCGCCGCACCGCCATCTCCTTTTCCCGGGCGGCGGCACGAAACAGCAACAGGTTGGCCACGTTGACGCACGCCACCAGCAGCACGAAACCCACCGCGCAAAGGAAAATCAGCAGCGAACGCCGGGCGCCGCTGGCGATCTGCTCCTGCCACTCCGCCACCACCAGGATTTTCTTTCCTCTCCTCGGTGGCCGCATCAACGTGGCGAGTTCCGCCCGCGCCCGTTCCCTGCTCACCCCCGGCTTCAGACGGCCGACGGCCTCCAGGATAGGCCGCTTGGCTCGGCCGTTGTCGCTCATGGCGAGCGGCACCCAGAGATCGTAGTCTGTCTGGTATCGATCGGGGAGTTGGAACCCGGCCGGCAAGACCCCGACGATGGTGTGAATCACACCGTCAATCGTCACGGGCTTGCCGCCGATGGCGGCGTCCCCGCCAAAACGGCTCTTCCAGAATGCGTGACTCAGAATCGCCACCGGCGCCCCGCCGGGCCGGTCCTCCTCCGCCAGAAAAATCCGCCCCAGCGCCGGTGAAACACCCAGCATCGGGAACAGCGATGCCGTGGCCGCGCCCACCTTCACCCGCTCGGCTTCTGTCCCCACCGTCAGGTTGGCCTCGAATCCGATTTGACCCGCCAGGCGGCTCAAGGTCTGGCTACCGGTTCGCCATGCGGCATAATCCGTGGTGGGAACGAAGATCGCGCTCCGCTCTCCGTAGCTGATCGCGATGTAGACCAGCCGCTGCGGCTCGGGGTAGGGCAGGGGACGGATGAGCACCGCGTTCACCACGCTGAAAATGGCGGTGGTCGTACCGATCCCCAGCCCCAGCGTCACCACCACCGTGGCCGTGAAGCCGGGAGCCCGGCGCATCATGCGGATGGCATAGCCGAAATCCCGCGCCAGGGTTTCCAGCGATGGTACCCCGCGCCGCTCGCGGTAGAGCTCTTCGACCGGCGCCATGCCGCCCAGCCGGATCAGCGCCTGCCTCTTCGCTTCTTCCGGCGTCATCCCCGCGCGCACGCCGTCCTCACAATGCATCCGCAAATGGCTTTCCAACTCCTCGGCGAACTCCCGGTCGCGGCGCTCTTTCCCCCACAGGCTCCACAACCGCACGCACCACGAGCGCAGGCGTCTCATGGTGTCTCCTTGGCGGCCGGAAGGAAGCGGGACATAATCGCCGTGGCCTGCTCCCAGCCGCGCTCTTCTTTCCGCAACTGCTTCGTGCCGGCGCGAGTCAGCCGGTAAAACCGGGCCTTCCGATTGTTCTCCGACAGGCCCCACGCCGAGGCGATATAGCCCTCCTGCTCCAGCTTGAGGAGCGCTGGATAGAGGGTTCCGTAGTTCACCGACAGCAGTTCGCCGCTGGTCTGCTCGATTCGGCGGGCGATGCCGTATCCGTGAAGCGGGCCGAGCGTCTCCAGTGTTTTCAATACCATGAGGGCCAGGGTTCCCTGCCAGACATTGGCTGTTTCGGACATGTGACTCCGTATTTCCACTTCATGGTAATGCGAACCCCTATGGGAAAGCAATAGGAAAGGTGTCCGGCGCCGGAGAAAGTTAAGGCAAGCCGCCCGCCGCTTTAAGGTCTTCGTTCGATTGATTGCCCTCCCCACTGGACCGACAATCGAGACGTGCATGTTACCGATCAATCGCGCGTATTGGACTGGCAGCAACTCCGGGACATTACGCTGGACGACGACGAACTGATGCGCGAGGTGCTCACCACGCTGCTCGACGACACCTCCAAACAGGTCGCGCTGCTCGATAACGCCATCCGCAACCAGGACCAGCAGAAAACCATGCGCCTGGCGCACTACTGCAAGGGCGCCTGCGCCAACGTCGGCGCCAACGCGGCGGCCGCCGTGCTGAAACGCATGGAAGACGAGGCGAAGCGCCAGTCGTACACGGACTGCGCGGCTTCCCTGTGCAACCTGATGCAGGAACTGGACCGCCTCCGCGTGGAAGCCAGCGTCTAGGCGGCCCGCGCTCTCAGCTCTCTCCGCTCCATCGCGTCGGTCCTGCGCCTGCCACCAACTTCTTCTTGCTCTTCTCCGCCTCTTCCTCCGCGACTTCGCGTCTCCGCGTCAGGTACTCAGCTTCCGTTTGGTTCCGGCTTTTCGAGCTTAGGGCGCACCCCATCGGTACAATGGAGAAGGACCGTCACTCGTGCCACGCACCCACATCGCCATCATCGGCGCGCCCCTCGATCTCGGGCAGGACCGCCGCGGCGTCGATATGGGCCCCTCCGCCGTGCGCGTCGCCAACCTGCATGCGCGCGTGGCCTCCCTCGGCTACGAAGTGGAGGATTGGGGCAATATCCACGTGGAACAGAAGGAAGCCTGGCCCGAAGGCGATCCCCACGCCAAGTACCTCTCGCTCATCGCCTCCGCCTGCGAGGCGCTGGCCACGCGCGTGGGAGAAGCGCTCCGCGGCGGTCTCTTGCCGCTCGTCCTCGGCGGCGATCATTCCGTGGCGGTGGGCACGGTGAGCGGTGTTTCCAGCCACTTCCGCGCGCGCCACGAAACCGCCGGCTTGATCTGGCTGGATGCGCATGCCGACATGAATACGCCCGAGAGCAGTCCCAGCGGCAACATCCACGGCATGCCGCTGGCCTGCATTCTGGGCGACGGCCCCGGCCCGCTCGCCGGCCTGATGGGCTACCGTCCGAAGATCGATCCGCGCCACGCCGTCATCGTCGGGCTGCGCGACGTGGACGACACGGAGAAGCCGCAGGTGCGCGAAAGCGGCGTCCGCGCCTTCACCATGCGCGACATCGACGAGCGCGGCCTGCGCACCGTCATGGAGGAGGCCATCCGCATCGCCACCGACGGCACCGCCGGACTCCACCTCTCGCTCGACATGGATTTCTGCGACCCGGTGGACGCCCCCGGCGTCGGAACCCCGGTCCGCGGCGGCGCCACCTACCGCGAAGCCCATTTTGCCCTGGAAATGATATGCGATTCGCGGCGCATGGTTTCCATGGAGGTGGTGGAGGTGAACCCCGTGATCGACGAACGGAACCGCACCGCCGATCTGGCTGTCGAATTGATCATGTCCGGACTGGGAAAACGCATCTTATGAAAATACGAGTAGCCGTGATTTACGGCGGCCGCACCGGCGAGCACGACGTCTCGGTGCGGTCGGCCACCGCCATCCTGGCCGGGTTGGACCCGGCAAAATACGAGAAAATCGAGTACTTTATCGACAAAGGCGGCAAGTGGAGCCCGGGCCCGATTCTGCCGGAACCGGGCGCCCATCCCGATATCGACGTGGTCTTCCCCGTGCTCCACGGCACCTTCGGCGAGGATGGCACCGTGCAGGGATTGCTGGAATTGGCCGGCCTGCCCTACGTCGGCGCGGGCGTCATGGCGTCCGCCGTCTCCATGGATAAGGAGATGATGAAGCGTGTCTGTAAGGAACGTTTGTTGCCAGTTGTCGAATATGTGGCGGTGACGCGCGACTGCCCGAACGTCGTGGAGGCATGCGGCGGCCTGCCTTTTCCGGTGTTCGTCAAACCGGCCAACCTCGGCTCTTCGGTGGGGATTTCGAAAGCGCACGACGCCGCGGAACTGGCGGCCGCCTTCACCCTGGCCGCGCAGTACGACCGCAAGGTGATTGTGGAACGGGCCATCGTGGGGCGCGAGCTGGAATGCAGTGTGCTGGGCAACCAGTCGCCCATGGCGTCGCTGCCCTGCGAGATCCTCCCCTCGCGCGAGTTCTACGATTACGAAGACAAGTACCTGCTCGATCGGGCGCGGACGCAGGTGCCGGCTCTCCTCTCCGCGGAGTGGATCGCCGAGGTGCGCCGGCTGGCCGTGGAGTGCTATCGCGCCGTGGAGTGCGAGGGCATGGCGCGCGTCGATTTCTTTCTGGAGAACGAGACCGGTCACCTGTACATCAACGAGATCAATACCATCCCGGGCTTCACCTCCATCAGCATGTACCCCAAGATGTGGGAACACAGCGGGATTGGCTTCGCCGAACTGCTGGACCGCCTGATCGCCCTGGCCCTGGATCGCGACAAGGCCAGGAAGGCCACCCGCTTCACACGCTAGGATATCCGGTGCCACGCCTCGCCGCTCTCTGCCTTCTCGCCGCCGCCATGGCGCAGGCGCAGCCGCCGTCGCCGCCCAAGCGCTACACCTGCCGCCGCGCGCCTGCCGCCATCCGCATCGATGGCCGCCTCGACGATGCCGCCTGGCGCCGCGCCCCCTGGACCGCCGGCTTCGTCGATATCCAGGGCGCAAAACAACCGCGCCCGCGCTTCCGTACGCGCGTCAAAATGCTCTGGGACGACGACTGCCTCTACGTCGGCGCCGAGCTCGCGGAGCCGCACGTCTGGGCCACCCTGACCGAACACGATTCGGTGATCTTCCGCGACAACGATTTCGAGGTCTTCCTGAACCCGTCGGGCGATGGCCGCAACTATTTCGAATTTGAAATCAACGCGCTCAATACCGGATGGGACCTGTTCCTGCCCAAGCCCTACCGCGAAGGCGGCAAGGCTGATAACAGTTGGGAAATACCGGGCCTGCGCACCGCTGTGGCGGTTGACGGCACCTTGAACGACGCGAGCGACCGCGACCGCGGCTGGACGGTGGAGATCGCCTTCCCGTGGACGGCGTTCGCCGCGCGCGCGCCGGTCTCCCGCCCGCGTCCCGGCGAATCGTGGCGCATGAATTTCTCGCGCGTGGAGTGGCAGACCGAGGGCAGCGGCCACCAATACCGGAAAGTGCCCGGCAAGCCGGAAGACAACTGGGTGTGGTCGCCGCAAGGGGTCATTAATATGCACGTGCCGGAGCACTGGGGCTACGTGAAGTTTGTGCGGTGAGGGGAGCGCGGACTACGGAATCGATAGGTCAACGCTGGCGACTTTCGGCGGGTAATCTGCCACCCTGCGATGAATCGGTTCTATTATCTTGAGGTTGCGGCGAAAACGACTGCAACGAAGTCGGGCACGGTGGCGTTCAGAATGTCCAGAAGTTGGCTCAAGCTGCGGCCGCGATCGGCTGCCTGCTGCTCGAGTTTCGTCAATACGACGGCTTGTTCCTGGAGGAAGATCTCGATCAGAAAGGACTGAGGGTGGAGCGCGCGGACACCCCACGTCGCCAGGTGCTCTGGCCTGAAGTGGCGAAGGTTGAGGGTTAAGATGATCGCCGCCTCACCGTGGACCGCAGCGGCGGCTACGTGACGGTCCTTTTCATCGTTCGTCATCCTCGGAATTAGCGACTCGTAACCGCTGATCCAGGCCTCACTGAAGTGGGCGCGCAGTTCTTTTTCAAGATGGGCGGTCAGAGAGTTGGGCCACCCAAGTTTCGATTCCAACGTACGGGTAGTCTCTCGAATAATCTCATCTGACCATTTCGGCTCAAAGAGCCGGGGCGGTTCCGCAAGGCGCAGGAGCGTATCGCATAAAGAGAAGTTGGCGAGGACGCAGGCGTCCAGGACCACGAGCGGTGTGCCCGTCATTCCGGACTGGGGATCAGCACTCGCTCATACAAGCCCGCCTGATCAACTGCTTGGCCGATTCTGCGGAGCGCATCGAGCCGCTGCTGGCCACGCTGGCGCTCGTCGAGGAACTGTCGAACTGCCTGCTCGATCAGTTCATTGCTGCTCCGATAGCGGCCGCTAGCGAGTTCCTGCTCGACCTGTTTTGTCAAATCCGTCGGCAGCGTTACGTCCATGACCATCTCCTCTCTTCATTTTACGCGTTCGCGGCGCCATAACAAGGGCGACGGTCGA
>JBEKDV010000074.1:0-24920 GCA_050014175.1 Candidatus Solibacter sp.
AGTATGCCGTGTTTCTGACCGCCCGGGCCGGCGGGAAAGTAGACGGCGTTACTGTCGCCGCCGCTGCCGCCGGTACCGTCGTACCGAGACCACAGGCCCGGAAGCACGAGGTTGTTGCCGCTCGGGTCCTGCAGCGTTCCCTGGTACGCGCCGGTGGTGGGGTCGTACGCATTGATCATGCCATCGCCGAAGTTGCCCACCAGGAGAGTGCCGGCGAACTTACCGAACGTGGCGGGCGCCATGGCGAGCCCCCACGGGGAATTCAGTAGACTGCCCGTGCCGCCGGCCACCAGCGACTGCAATAGCTTGCCGGTGGAATCGAATACGCTGACACAGCCGTTACCCACCCCGGCAACATCGAACTTCTTGTTGGCGTCCTGCTTGGCATATGCCACGTAGAGCTTGCCACCTATGTTCCAGATATTGAACGGCGCCAGGCCCGCGGGCACCTTGGGATCGACAAACGACCCGGCAGGCATGGTGACCGGCTTGAACTGGGAATCGAAAACGTCGATGCCTCCGGACTTGAAGTTCGCGGCATATAGTTGCACCGTCGGGGTCACTGTCAGGGCGAGGCCCTTGTAGACAGCCGAACTGGAGTTATCCATCTGGGTGAAAGCCTGGGTGGCATCCGCGCCGCTCGCCCAGGCGGAGAGAATGCCATCTTCCGTCACAAAGACGAAACTTGCCGCCACCGCGGCTTTGGTGGGAGCGGTCACGGGAAAGGTAGGGGGTGTGGTGGCGGGCACGGTATTAGCCACGATGCCGGTGCACGATCCCTTGGAGCCACCCGCGCCAGGTATGGTCGGCTGCGTCGTAGCGTTAGGCGTGCCCATGGGCGTGGCATTGGTGGCGCTGACCGTGTAGATCGTCGACACGCCCAGGTCGCATACCCAGAAGGGACTGGTCGCCGAGGTGACGTTGCCCCACGGGTTGATCAAGCGGGGATCGTAGAAATCGGCGGTCGCGACGGATTTATCGTCGGCGACGAGATTGTGGACGAGATACCCGGTCGCCGCGGGCAACATTTGTGACGACAGAGTCAGAAAGAAACAGACAGCCGGTGTTCTCATAGCTTCAACAGAATACAGCAGGATTGCCTCAGAAGTTTGCGGCCGTGTGCGATTTTACACTTCTGCTGTAAGAAGCGCGTGTCCTTCCGCACGCTGCCGGCGGGCGCGGATGCGGAGGTGCACCAGACGGAAGCTTATGTCACGCTTGGTATCATGAAGGAGAAGGTCTTCCCTCCTAACATGGCATCGCAATCCGAATCGGAAATGGGTATCAATAGCTGGCTCGAAGACGAGCTGTATCAACAGTACAAGCGCGACCATTCCACGGTCGATGAAAGCTGGAAACACCTATTCGAGGAGCCCCGCCCGCCGGCCAACGGCGCCCCGGCCGTGCCGGCGAAAGCCGCCGCCCCCGCGCCCGAACCCGCGCCCGGCGAACAACTGCTCCCCTTGCGCGGCGCGGCCGGGCGCATCGCCGAGAACATGGCGGCCAGCGTCTCCATTCCGCTCGCCACCTCGCAGCGCACCATCGCCGTCAAGGTGATGGACGAAAACCGGCGCATCATCAATCAGCACCGCACGCTCGTCGGCCGGGGCAAGGTTTCCTACACCCACCTGATCGGCTGGGCGATCCTCAAAGCGCTGGAAGAGATCCCCGGACTCAACCACGCCTACGCCGAGCGCGACGGGCAGCCTTTCCGCCTGGTGCGGCCGCAGGTGAACCTCGGCATCGCCATCGACGTCCCCGGCAAGGACGGCGCGCGCAGCCTCATGGTGCCCAACATCAAGAACTCGGGCGCACTCAATTTCCAGGAATACGTCACCGCCTTCGACGACCTGGTGGCGCGCGCCCGCCGCGCCAAACTCACCCCCGCCGATTTCCAGGGCACCACCATTTCGCTCACCAACCCCGGCACCGTCGGCACCATGTCCAGCAGCCCGCGGCTCATGATGGGCCAGGGCGCCATCATCGCCGCGGGCGCCATCGATTACCCCGCCGAATACCTGGGCGCGGCCGGCGAGACGCGCGCGATGCTCGGCCTCAGCAAGGTGATGACGCTCTCCTGCACCTACGATCACCGCATCATCCAGGGCGCCGAATCCGGCATGTTCCTGGGCCGCCTGCAAGCCCTGTTGGATGGCAAGGACGGGTTCTACGAAGAGGTCTTCAACCACCTGCGCATGCCGCACCAGCCGGTGCGCTGGGAGACCGACCGCAAGCCCGCCCTGCCCGGCGTGAGTTCGGCGCGCTACGCCGAGATCGCCAAGGAAGCCGGGATCATGCAAATGATCAACGCCTACCGCGTGCGCGGCCACCTGATCGCCGATCTCGATCCGCTGGGCGCCGAACCCAGCTACCACGCCGAACTCGACCCCGAAACCTACGGCCTCACCATCTGGGATTTGGACCGCGAATTCCTCACCGGCAGCCTGGGCGAAGCCATCGGGGAAGGCGCGCCCAAAGCCCTCGCCACGCTGCGCGAAATCCTGGAGACCCTGCGCCAGACCTATTGCGGCAAGGTCGGCTGCGAGTACATGAACATCCAGGTGCCGGAGCAGAAGCGCTGGCTGCAACAGCGCATGGAGCCCCAAGCGAACAACTGGCCGCTCGATCGCGCGACGCGCATGCGCACCATGCGCAGCCTGATGGCGGGCGAAGAGTTCGAACATTTCCTGCACTCCCGCTTCGTCGGCCAGAAACGGTTCGCGCTGGAAGGCGGCGAAACCGCCCTCGCCATCCTGGAAGAAATCCTGGAGCGCGCCGCCATTGGCAACGTCCACGAACTGGTGGTCGGCATGGCCCACCGCGGGCGCCTCAACATTCTCGCCAACACCGTCGGCAAAGACGTCAAACAGATCTTCAGCGAGTTCGAAGGCGCCATCGACCCCTCCAGCACGCAGGGCTCCGGCGACGTCAAGTATCACCTGGGCGCCACCGGCGTCCGCGTAACCGCGAGCGGGCGCGAGATCGTGGTCTCCGTCTCGCCCAATCCGAGCCACCTGGAAGCCGTGGACCCGGTGGTGGAAGGCATCGTGCGTCCCAAGCAGGACCGCCTGGGCGATACTGCGCGCGAGCGCGTCATCCCGGTGCTTATCCACGGCGACGCGGCCTTCGCCGGACAGGGCGTGGTGGCCGAGACGCTCAACCTCTCGCAGCTCGACGGCTACTCCACCGGCGGCACCATCCACCTGATCATCAACAACCAGATCGGCTTCACCACGCTGCCCGACGAATCGCGCTCCACGCCGTATTCCACGGACATCGCGCGCGGCGTGCAGGCGCCCATCTTCCACGTCAACGGCGACGATCCCGATGCCGCCATCCGCGTGGTGCAGATCGCCTTCGATTACCGCCAGCAGTTTAAGAAGGACGTGGTGATCGACATGATCTGCTACCGCCGCCACGGCCACAACGAAGGCGACGACCCCAGCTACACGCAGCCCATCCTGTACCGCAAGATCAGGGAGCATCCCTCGGTCGCGGTGCTCTACCAGCAGCGCCTGGTGCGCGAGGGCGTGGCCACCGACCCGGAGTGCGCGGGCATCCGCAAGGAGCTGGCCGCGCGCCTTTCCGCCGCCTACGACGCCACGCAGGAGCGCGCCGAGCGCTACGACATCCAGGAGCTCAGCGCGGTGCCCGGCGAAGAGATCGGCGGATTCTGCCCGCGCACCGCCGTCAATCACCAGGTGCTGGAGCGCGTCATCCGCGGCATCACCCAGTTCCCCGAAAACTTTCATCTGCATCCCAAACTGCGCGGCTTCGTCGACAAGCGCCGTGAGGCGATCGCCAAGGGCGGCACGCTGGATTGGGCCTTCGGCGAAGCGCTGGCCTTCGGCACGCTCGCGCTCGAAGGCACCGCGGTGCGCCTTAGCGGCCAGGATTCCGGGCGCGGCACCTTCAGCCAGCGCCACCTGGCGTTCTACGATTCCGAAACCGGCAAGCGCTACGTGCCCCTGCAGCACATCTCGCCAGATCAGGGGCGCTTCGACGTGCTCGACAGCTCGCTCAGCGAGTACGCCGTGCTGGGCTTCGAATTCGGCTACAGCGTGGCCGAGCCGCTGGCGCTGGTCATCTGGGAAGCGCAGTTCGGCGATTTCGCCAACGGCGCGCAGATCATGATCGACCAGTTCATCTCCTGCTGCGAACAGAAGTGGGGACAGCCCAGCGGCCTGGTGATGCTCCTGCCGCACGGCTACGAAGGCCAGGGGCCGGAACACTCCAGCGCGCGCATCGAGCGCTACCTCACGCTGTGCGCGGAAAACAACATGCAGGTGTGCAACTGCACCACGCCGGCGCAATACTTCCACCTGCTGCGCCGCCAGATGTACGGCGGGCACGATCGCCGCGGCACGCGCAAGCCGCTGATCGTCTTCACGCCCAAGAGCCTGCTGCGCCACCCGAGAGCAGTGTCCACGCTGCGCGAGTTCACCACCGGCGGCTTTACGGAAATTCTGAGCGACCCCGGCGTCGCCGACAACGCCCGTATCTCGCGCGTGGTCTTCTGTTCCGGCAAAATCTATTACGATCTGTTGGCGGCGCGCGAGGAACGCAAGGCGGACCACGTCGCCCTGTTGCGGGTGGAGCAGCTCTATCCGTTTGCAGCCGATCAGGCGCGCGATCTTCTGGCGCGGTATAGCCCGGCGGCCGAGGTGGTGTGGGCGCAGGAGGAAGCGCGCAATATGGGTCCGTGGCGCTTCCTGCGCGAGTGCATCCAGCCCCTGCTCGACGAGACGCGGCGCGAGGTGCGGTACGTGGGGCGGTCGGAGAGCGCCAGCCCGGCGACGGGGAGCGGGAAGCGGCACCAGCAGGAGCAGGCGGAAATCATCAACGACGCGCTAACGGCGGGGGCGATTTCGCAGACGCGCAAAGTAAGAGTGGTGGCGCGAAGGAAGAAGTAGGGCTTGACAGCGTTCGCAAAAAAGCGAACAATTCGGAAGATCTGATATGGCTCGTGCCCGCCGCTTTCAATCCGACACGCTTCAGTATTTTTGGGAACGCTACATCGGCGACGATCCCGAGCGCATCGCCGAGTACGAACAGGCCGCCGCGGACGTGGATGTGGCCCAGGCAATCTACGAAATGCGCACGCAGGCGGGGCTTACGCAACGCCAGTTGGCCGCCAAACTGGGGACGACCGCATCGGTAGTTTGCCGGCTCGAAGACGCCGATTACGAAGGACACTCTCTGGCCATGTTGCGGCGCATCGCCGAAGTGCTTGGCAAGCGCATCGAGATCCGGTTCGTGCCCGCGGATAAGCCGAGGCGGCGTTCACGTAGAGTTGCGTAGGAGCACGCGTCGCCAATTGCCCTTCGAATTGCAGTTCCAGATCTTCCTTCAAGGTGGGGTAGCGCGCTAATTCTGCGTTGGCGATGGCTGGGCGTCTTTGTTGGGCGTGGAGATACAATGCACCCATGCGAATCCTGCCGTTACTGCTCGTTCTCTGTCTACCAGTATGGTCACAGGCCCAGGCGCCTCCAAGAAATCCACCAACTGCCGAAAACGCGGGCGCTCAAGCTGCCCAACAGAAAACAAAGTCCGCGGAAGCACAACAGCAGTCCTTCGAAGTAACAACGCAGAGCCAAAGGCAAGGAGAGTCCCCACCAAAACAGGATGACTCCGGCAAAAAGGCAGCCGAGGACTTGGAGATAAACCGGAAATTGGCGACTTTTACTAAGTGGCTGGTGGTAGTCGGCGCGCTCCAGATCATAGCGCTTCTCGTACAGGCCAGAATTTTTTGGGTGACGCTGAACGAGAATCGAAAGCTCATCAAGGCAACTGCTGAATCCGCCGATGCTGCTAAAGACGGTGCGAGGGCCGCCGTAGAGTCGAACACCCTTACGAGGGAATCGAACGAGATCACCCGCCAAGCCCTTTACCTCACCGAAGCTGCTGATATCGTTATCGACAGCATCACTGTTTCCGATCGTCCGCTGTTCACTTTTCATTCGACCTTCACCATCACGTTCAAGAATTGCGGACGGACCCGGGGCGTCCAACTTGAGACCAGGGCACGTGCCTTTCTTCCCGAACTGCCCGGTGTTGAGACGTCGCTTCCAGTTGCCACTGTGCCGATTATTGGTGCCGCCGAGACCATCGACTACAGGTTTCCGGCACCCGCCATTTGGATGACAGCCGGGGATTTCCAGAAGATCTACACGGGGAGCGCGGTGCTGAGGTTCGAGGTCCAACTCAGCTACCTCGACGTCTTCGAAAAGTCCCACGCAGCTGTCTTCAGCGGCGCCCTGAACTACGGCAGATGCGAATTTCATCGGGATTAGCTGACTTGTGGTGCATAGCGGCAAAAATGCGATCAACGCAAATTTAGCGCAGTACCCAAATTGGCGAGAGCCTCTAGTTTCGTGCCACACTAAGAACTGGAGGCGTTATGAGCAGCGGCAGCGCACAGATCGTTTTGCCGGCCGATCTCCTTCAGGAAATAGACGACCTGGTCGGCATCGGCGCGAGAACCGAGTTCATCACCGGCCTCGCACGGCGCGAGGTGCACCGTCTCCGGCTGCTGCAATTCCTCGGCGAGAAGCCGCCTGGCTGGGATCTGGAAAAACACCCCGAACTGAAGGACGGCGCGGCGCAGTGGGTAGAATCCATCCGGCGGGATGAAGAGCCTCCGAACGGCGAGACACATCGCAACTGATGCCGAACTTCCTCGCCGATACGTCGTTCCTCATAGACATCATCAACGATCGTAACGGACGCCGGGAGTTCCTGCGCGAACTCCTCCAACCCGGCGACACGATCGGCTGCTGCACCATCAACTGGATCGAAATCTACACCGGGATGCGTCCAGGCGAGGAGCGCAGCGCGTCACTGAGGCGTTCCTCGGGAGATTCTCCTATTACGACGTCACACGTCAGATCGCGGTCCGCGCCGGACGGCTACGCTATGAATGGCGGCGGCAGGGACAGACGCTCACCTTGGCGGATGCCACGATCGCAGCGGTTGCCATTCACCAAGGCCTCATCTTGCTGACGGACAACCGCCGGCATTTCCCGATGCCTGAGTTGTCCATGTATCCAAAACCGGGATAAGTCTGTTCCTTCCCACATTGTCGTGGTGTTAACCTAATTTCGGAGAGGCGGTATATGATCATCGGCGTTCCTAAGGAAATCAAAGACCACGAGACACGGGTAGGGCTGGTGCCCAGCGGCGTTACCGCGCTGCGCGAGGCGGGCCATGAGGTTCTGGTGGAAACCCACGCGGGCGAAGGCAGCTCGCTGGCGGACTACGAATATGCGGAGGCCGGCGCGTCGATCCTCGACACCGCGGCGGAGGTTTGGCAGCGCGCCGATCTCATCGTGAAAGTCAAAGAGCCGCAAAAGGCCGAGTACGGATTCTTCCGCCCCGATCTCATCCTCTTTACCTACCTACACCTCGCGCCCCTGCCCGAACTGACCGACAAACTGGTGTCCGCCAAGGTCAACGGCGTGGCCTACGAAACCATCCGCGAGCGCGATGGCTCGCTGCCACTGCTTACGCCGATGAGCGAAGTCGCCGGACGCATGAGCGTACAGGTGGGCGCGCAGTACCTGGAACGCCCGTCGGGCGGCCGCGGCATTCTGCTGGGCGGCGTCCCCGGCGTGGCGCCGGCCAACGTGGTCATCCTGGGCGGCGGCATCGTCGGCACCAACGCGGCGAAAATGGCCATCGGCATGGGCGCGCACGTCTCCATCATCGACCGCAGCCTCAACCGCCTCCGCGAACTCGACGACATTTTTAGGGGGCACGTGGTGACGCTCGCCTCCAATACCTGGACCATCAGCGAGAATCTCAAGACGGCCGATCTGGTGGTGGGCGCCGTGCTGATTCCCGGCGCCTCCGCCCCCCGCCTGGTGCGCCGCGAGACGATCGCCAAGATGAGGCGCGGCGCCGTCGTGGTGGATGTCGCCATCGACCAGGGCGGCTGCTTCGAAACTTCGCACGCCACCACCCACACCGAGCCCATCTATTTCGTGGACGGCGTGCTCCACTACTGCGTGTCCAACATGCCGGCGGCCGTGCCCCACACCTCGACTCTGGCGCTCACCAACGCGACGTTGCCCTACCTGCTCGAACTGGCCGACCACGGGCTGGAAGCCGCTTGCCAGCGTCACGCCGCGCTGCGCGAAGGCGTCAACACGTATAAGGGCTACGTCACATACAAAGGCGTCGGCGAATCGCAAGGACGCGAATGGCGGGCCATGGCGAGCGTAGTGTAAGACAAAGTTTCTCGCAAAGCCGCAAAGCCGCAAAGCCGCAAAGGCGCAAAGAAATGCTTAGCTCAGTGGAGTTTCTTTGGTTTTCTTTGCGTCCTGGCGTCTTTGCGAGAAATACTTCTTTGGAGTAAGCTTCGGACATGCCCGCCCTCGAATCCCCGGAGACTCCGCAGGCGTTGACCGCGCTCTCCGAAGACGAACAGCTTTTCCAGACCACCGTGCGTAAGTTCGCCCGCGAACAGATCCGCCCCTACGTGCGCGAAATGGACGAAGCCGGCGTCTTCCGCAAAGACATCATCAAGCAGTTCTTCGAAATGGGCCTCATGGGGATCGAAATCCCCGAGGAATACGGCGGCCAGGGCGGCACCTTCTTCCAGGCCATCCTCGCCGTGGAGGAACTCTCCGCCGTGGATCCTTCGGCTGGCGTGATCGTCGACGTGCAGAACACCATCTGCAACAATGCGCTGCTGCGCTGGGCGACACCCGAACAGAAAGCCAAATACCTGCCGCGCCTGGCCGAAAACATGGTCGCCAGCTACGCGCTCACGGAAGCGGGATCGGGCTCCGACGCCTTCGCCATGGCCACGCGCGCCGAAGACCGCGGCGACCATTTCCTGCTCAACGGCCGCAAGCTTTGGATCACCAACGCCGGTGAGGCCGGCTTCTTCCTGCTCTTCGCCAACGCCAACCCGGAGGCCGGCTACAAGGGAGTCACCGCGTTCCTGGTGGAGCGCGAATTCCCCGGCTTCCAGGTGGGCAAGAAGGAAGACAAGCTCGGCCTGCGCGCCTCCTCCACCTGCGAACTGATCATGGACAACTGCCGCGTCCCCCGCGAAAACGTGTTGGGCGACGTCGGCAAAGGCTACAAAGTGGCCATCGAAACCCTCAACGAAGGCCGCATCGCTATCGGCGCACAGATGATCGGCCTGGCCCGCGGCGCGCTCGATCACGCCATCGCCTACGCCCGCGAACGCAAGCAGTTCGGCAAACCCATCGGCGAATTCCAAGGGGTCCAGTTCGACCTCGCCAAAATGGCTATCCAGGTGGAAGCCGCCCGGCTCCTGGTCTACAATGCCGCCCGCCTGCGCGACGCCGGACGCCCCTTCCTGACGGAGGCGGCCATGGCGAAGTATTATAGTTCTGAGATCGCGGAACAGGTGGCGTCGAAAGCCATCGAGGTCCACGGCGGGGTCGGCATCACCAGGGATTACCCCGTCGAAAAGCTCTATCGCGATGCCAAAATCGGGCGCATTTACGAAGGAACCAGCAATATCCAGCTCGTCACCATCGCGAAGAAACTATTGGGCAAGTGAATCCGTCTCTCGACTTGGGGGAAAAATGCGCATTATCGTTCTCTCCGCCGCTCTCGCGGCACTGTGCCTGCCCAACCGGGCCGCCGACAACGTCGATGCGGCCGACATCATCCGGAGATTTGCCGCCAAGGAACTCGAATTCCAGCAGGCGCGCAACAACTATACCTATCGCCAGAGCGTGATGTTGCAGGAAGTCAACACCGGCGGCAAGTGGGAAGAGGTGGACGACATCATCTTCACCCCGGAAGGCAAACGCATCGAAAAGGTGATCTACGCCCCGGTCATCAGCCTCAAACAGATCAGCCTGTCGCCCGAAGACGTGCAGGACCTGCGCAACGTGCAGCCCTTCGTGCTCACCACGCCCGAAATCCCGGCCTACGACATACAGTACCTGGGCAAGGAAAAGGTCGACGAGATTGGCTGCTACACCTTTTCCGTCAAGCCCAAGAAGATGCTCACGGGAAAACGCTACTTCGAAGGCGAGATCTGGGTGGACGATAAGGATTTGCAGATTGTCAAGACCTACGGCAAAGGCGTCGGCATTGTGAAGGGCGACCAGGCCTTTCCCAAGTTCGAAACCTACCGGGAACAGATCGATAAGAAATACTGGTTCCCGACCTACACCCGCGCCACCGACACCCTGCATTTTAAGAGCGGCGAAAGCGTCCCCGTCCGCATGACCGTGAAGTATCAGGACTACAAGCGGTACGAAGGCCGCTCCACCATCAAGTTCGGCGACATAGTGGACGACAGCAAAACGGGGACCACCACGCCCCCACCCACCAAGAAACAGTAGGGACGCAGGGTGGGGCAGGCGGACCCAGAGGGTACCCCGCCTGCCAATCCGAGCGCAGCTCGGACATCCCGCCCGCGCAAAAGAGTTTATGGTAGGAATGACGTATTGAGTCTTCCTCTATGAACGGACTACGAAGAACGCTCCCCTTGATGCTGGCCCCCTGTCTATGGCTGGCCGGCAACGCCGCCGCGCAATCGAGCTACAGCCTGCGCTCGCCAGATCGGAAAATCGAGGTAAGAATCCGCGCCGGCAGCCGCATACAGTACGACGTGCTGATGAACGGCCAGACGCTGCTCCAGGATTCGACCCTGTCCATGCGCATCGATCAGGCCACGCTGGGCCGCGATGTGAAGGTCACTTCCGCCAAGGAGCGCAGCACCGATCAAATGCTCGACCCGCCGGTGCGCCAGAAATCGGCGCGGATCCGCGACCATTACAACGAGCTGCGCCTCGATACCGAAGGCGGCCTCGCGGTGGTCTTCCGCGCCTACAACGAAGGCGTTGCCTATCGCCTGGAAACCTCGCTGCCCCAGCCGCAGGTAAGGGTCTACGGCGAAGAAGCCGTCTTCCGATTTGCCGCCGATCATACGGTCTTCTATCCCGAAGAGGAGAGCTTCTTTTCGCACAACGAACGCTCCTACCTGCCGCGCAAGATGTCGGCGATCGCCCCCGCCACGCTGGGCTCGATGCCCGCGGTGGTGGACGCCGGCGGAGTCAAGGTCGCGATCGCCGAATCCGACGTGGAGGACTATCCCGGGCTGTGGCTGCGCGGCACCGGCGGCAACGCCCTGACCGCGGCGTTTCCGCCGTATCCGCTGAAGGAAACGCTGGAGAAGGATCGCGATTTCAAGGTCACGCAAGCGGCCGACTACATCGCCGTCACCAAGGGCACGCGCACGTTCCCGTGGCGGCTGATGGGCATCGCCGAAAAGGATGGCGACCTGATCACCAACCCGCTCGTCTGGCTGCTGGCCAAGACCTCGCAGGTGCAGGACACCTCGTGGATTAAGCCCGGTAAAGTGGCGTGGGATTGGTGGAATGCCAACAATGTCTACGGGGTGGATTTCAAGAGCGGCGTCAACACGCGGACTTACAAGTACTACATCGATTTCGCCGCCAAATACGGCCTGGAGTATATCGTTCTCGACGAAGGCTGGTACAAGCTGGGCAACGTGCTCGCGGTGGTCCCGGAGATCAACATGGAAGAGTTGATGGCCTACGGCAAGCAGAAAAATGTCGGCATCATCCTGTGGGTGGTCTGGAAATCGCTGGCCGACCAGCAGCAGGCTGCCCTGGACCAGTTCGCCAAATGGGACGCCAAGGGCATCAAGGTCGACTTCATGCAGCGCGACGACCAGTTACTCGTCAACTTCTATCACGATCTGGCGCGCGAGACGGCCAAGCGCAAAATGCTGCTCGATTTTCACGGCGCCCAGCGGCCCGCCACCATGACGCGGACCTGGCCCAACTTAATAAGTACCGAAGGTGTTAAGGGCATGGAGTGGAGTAAGTGGAGCACGGAGTCCAATCCGGCGCACAACGTCGCCCTGCCCTTCACCCGCATGTTCCTCGGCCCCATGGACTACACGCCGGGCGCCATGCTGAACGCCACCAAGGCCGGCTTCGCGCAGATCTTCGACCGGCCCATGGCGATGGGCACGCGCTGCCATCAACTGGCCATGTACGTGGTCTTCGAGAGCCCGCTCCAGATGCTGGCCGACAGCCCCTCCAACTACCTGCGCGAGCCCGAAGCCATGGAATTCCTCTCCGCCGTGCCGACCGTTTGGGACGAATCGCGCGTGCTGGATGCCAAGATCGCGGAGTACGTCATAGTGGGCCGCCGCAAAGGCAGAGACTGGTACATCGGCGCCATGACCAACTGGACGCCGCGCGATCTGGAGATCGACCTCGGGTTCCTGGGGGAGGGAAGCCTGCGCATGGAGACTTACCAGGACGGTGTGAACGCCGACCGTATGGCGAGCGATTACAAGCTCACCAAGAGCGCGGTCAGGAAAGATGCGCGGATGAAGATCCACCTGGCGGAAGGCGGCGGCTGGGCGGCGAGAATTCACCCGTAGGCCAGAGTTCGGTGGGCGCGATCCCCCGGAATCGGGACCGCGCCTGGCCGCCAAGCGGACTGCCGACGGCCTATCGAAGCCGCTTCTACGGTTAGCGCGTTAGACGGCCGGGTGGACTGTGCCAGGCCTCCCGAACCGTCACTTTTGCGCCAAGCTCACATATTCTGGCCATTATCATCTTTGGCAAAGCGAGAATGGCGTCATTTTCGCTTTTCAGGCGATTCGCTAGTTCCCCAGTTTGGCTTACCGATCTCCAACGTTGCAGGTTTCTGGCCGGGCATGCAAAACGGGCCGGGCTCTTCCAACCTCCGGCACTCTTCGTCACTGAGACCGATTCGCTTTCGGAGGACTCGTTGCGCGTTGACCAAGGCGGGCGATGTGTACCTGCCACAGATGGCGAAATGATGACCCGAAGGGCTTTGCACATCCGTAGCTATCGTACCTCCGATCATGCCGCAAGACGATGACAGGGGCCAAGGTCCAGTAGACGGACAGTAGACGGCGATTGCGGAAAAGACCACAGGAATCCTCTGAGGGGCCGACCGGGAGAACGTGCAGATCAGGACGATGCTGGTGCAAATCTACCGATCTACCCTCCATCGAGGTAGGATTGGAGCGAAATCATAACCCTATTCCTCACCACGCGGGCCATGCCAATCGCTTCAACCTCGCCGCTGGGCAAAACCTCGGGCGCATCGCTCGGGTACCGCGCCTCCACTCCAAAGGGCGTAAGCGCGTCCGCATCCCTGAGCGACTCGGCGGTGGCGAGGTCTACTGTAGCCACCCGGTCCAGCAACTTCGCGATGTCATGCGTCTTCGGAAACTCGACTTGACACCGAACCAGGAGAGCCTTCAGGTACTTCTCAACTGCCTGCTGGCAATGAAACGCGACGATTTCCCGGAAACGGCCGCCTGGAGTGGAAAGCTGCTCCGCCGCCTCGAAATCCGCGGTGGCTTTGTCGAGCCACTGCCTCACCAATTGGCGGAGCGCAGCCTCAGGCGGCTTCATAGAGGATTCGCCCGTACTTCCGGGCCGGGTAAGCGATCCCACCAACGAGGTTCTTCGTTTCTTCGAAACGTGCGCTAGACATCACGATGACGTCAACCGGATAGCGCACGTCGCCCAGCGCCCGGCGGATCCGGACGCTGCGATCGCGGGTATTGGCAGGCTCCGACTCCACCACAAGGAGATCGAGGTCACTATCTTCGGTCATCTGGCCAGTGGCGGCCGATCCAAACAGGATGATCCGTTCCGGACGCGCCACCGTAAGGACGCGCCGAACAACCTCATCGAGCAGCGTTTCATCGACCGTCATTCAATTCCATCATACGCAAAGCCACCCCTGATTGCATGAGGATATCCGGCTTGGAGCAGACGATACCCTGGTTGGCCCACATGGTTGGGTCAAGCAACCCTTGCGAACGCGAAGCGGTTGCCGAGAGTTAGCCGAGCGTACGCGCGAGCCGCCGTGAACGCGCCCTCCTACCACGCGTCGCGGTTCGCAATCGTCACGCGGAAGAGCGGCTTCTCTTTTTCCCCCGGATCGATGCGGAACTCCTGCGCCGTCTTTTTCGCATCGTAATCGCGCCACAGCCAGGCGAGCGATTCCGGCAGATCGAGCCCCGCCTGCGCGCCGCCATGCGCGGCGGTGCCGAAGCGGAAGTGGAAATCGTACTCTTTCAGCTTGAGGGAGTTCGCCATCTGAATGTTCTGCATCGGCCAGGAGCCGTGGTCGTTCTCCAGGTCGTCGGCGCCATCGCTCATCCACACCCGGATATTGCGCTTCGGCTCTTTGCGCACCTTGAACGGGTACACATTGCCGCCTTCCAGCTTCTCCTGCGGGCGCCACTGAATGGAGGTGAAGCTGCCCACCGCGGAATGCACGCGGCTGAACTTATCGGGCATCAGCCACGCCACGTTGAAGGCGCAGATGCCGCCGGAGGATTCGCCGCCGATGGCACGGCTGTAGCCGTCCGCGCGCAGCTTGTACGTCTTCTCCACCTCGGGCAGCACTTCCTCCATCACAAAGCGCGCGTAGCGGTCGCTCACCGTGTCGTACTCGATGCTCCGCATGGCGCGGCCGTCCGGCGATTGTCCGGGCGAGATCATGACATACACCATCGGCGGCAGGAGTTTCTGGGCGATCAGGTTTTCGGTGACGGTGAAGAGCCGGATGCGCGAGTAATCGCCGATCAGGCCCTGGCCATCCTGCCAGACCATCAGCGCCGCCGGAACCGCCGGATCCACGCCGGGCGAAGCGTAGACCCAATAGTCGGATTTCATGCCGTCGTAGAGCTTGCTGACGATGGTCAGCTTCTCGCTGACCTTGCCGTGCGGCACGCCCGGCATGGCGTACGAATCGGGATTGTAGCCGATGGCGTCGCCGCGGGCGCCGAGCGGTTTCCCCGCGGCGTAATACTGAAAGGAATGGGTGACGCCGGTGCGCATCTTGAGGAGCAGCATCCATAAGGTGGAGCCGGGGATCTGCGCCATGGGGACGGCGGGTTGATTGTCGAGGGAAATCGTTACCGGCGCGGGGGAATCGGCGACGAAGAGATAGTCCTGGCCCCAGACCGCGTTGCCGCCGTGCGCCGACAGCACCGTGGTAATGCGATCCTTAAAGCCGGGCGCGGCTGTGCCCTGGCGGGCGAGAGAGATCAATTCCGCAAGTGGAGGCGTCTGCGCAAATACAGCCGTCGAGGCGAGCAGAAACAACGCTAGTTTCTTCATGGTCGGCCATCAATATATACCACGTCGAAGTGTTACGATGAGCCGGGAATCGATATGAAACCATCGCTGATATTCGTCGTCACCGCCCTGCTGTCCGCCGCGGGTCCGGTTCACGCGCAAGACGCGCCGGCCCGGAAAAATACCTATCACTCCAGCGGCAACACGGCCGGCGCCGCGCCGCGCTTCGTTTCCCCGGAGGTGCATGCGGACCGCACGGTCACCTTTCGCATCCGCGCGCCGAAAGCTTCCGAAGCGGCCCTGTCCTTCCAGGGAATGAAGCCGATGGCGAAAGACGCCGAGGGCACGTGGAGCATTACCATCGGTCCGCTCGCTCCGGAGATCTACGAGTACAGCTTCACGGTGGATGGCGCCCGCGCGCTGGACACCGCCAACACGCTGCTCAAGACCGGCCGGACGCTGGGCGGGAATCTGCTGGAAATCCCCGGAACGCCGCCGCGATTCGACGAGGTGCGGGACGTGCCGCACGGCAGCATTCAGATGCGCACCTACACCTCCACGCCCTTGCAGCGCCGGCGGCAGCTTTACGTGTACCTGCCGCCGCAGTACGACAGCGAAGCGGCGCGGCGTTTTCCGGTGCTGTATCTGCGCCACGGCAGCGGCGACGACGAATCGACGTGGAGCTTGCAGGGACGCGCCGGCGTCATTCTGGAGAACCTCATCGCCGAGCGCAAGGCCGCGCCGATGCTGATCGTGATGACGAATGGTGACACGGATTACACGTGGGCGGGCGGCAGCAGTCCGGAGGCGATCGATCTGCTGGGCAAGGAACTGCTGGGTGACGTGATTCCGCTGATCGAGAAGAACTACCGGGTGACGGCGAACCGCGCCAACCGCGCCATTACCGGGCTTTCGATGGGCGGAGGGCAAGCCTTCACCATCGGCCTGAAACACCTGGACACGTTCGCCTGGGTGGGTGAATTCAGCTCCGGACTGCTCAGCGACACCGAATTCAACCTGGCCAAACACCTGCCCGGCTTCCTGGACGATCCGGCCCGCGTGAACCTGCAACTTAAGCTGCTGTTTCTGAGTTGCGGCACCGAGGATCCTCGCATTCCCGGCCATCTCGATCTCATGGACACGTTAAAAGCCCGCCAGATCCGCTACGTCTGGTATCCCACTTCCGGCGCGCACGAGTGGAAGGTGTGGCGGCACAGCCTGGCGGAGTTCCTGCCGAAGCTGTTCCGGTAGGCCGTGGGTTTCGCAAAGGCCGGTCCCTGACCCGGCGAAGCGTCGATTAGGCGTGGCTGCGCGAAGAAAGCCCCGAAGAATCGGGTCATGGCAGCCTGAAAGGCTACGCTACGTGTGCGCGCCAATTCCGGCAAGGAGCCGCAACCGTCAGGAAGCGGTTGGTCCGCCAGACCACCTCTCGATCGCTGATGCGCTCCATAGAATCTTTTTGTTCGCTCCCCGGGGCGGCCTCTGCCATACTGGCCATAATGTTGGTGCCAAGTACACGCATGGATCATCACGCGAAGATTGCGCTTGCGTAGTTCCCGCCCGAATTCGTTTGCCCCCGGGGCAATTCACAAGAGGAGACATTGCCATGAGCGATCCGCTCATGTTGTGGGAGGAGACTGTCCGGGGCGCCGCCACCGCGGGCGGTACGCCGCGGCACGAGGTATGAAGATGCATCGGGATATCAAGCTCGATCTGGGGTCCCTGCGCGGGTTGTACAAATCGGGCGCCGCCACGCCGGCGGACGTCATCGCAACCATCTATGACCGCATGTCCACGCAACCGCTCGAACCGGTCTGGATTTCCGTGGTGGCGCGCGAGAAGGCGCTGGCGCGCGCCCGCAAACTGGAGCGCGACCCGGTAGGCCCGGTGCGCCCGCTGTACGGCATTCCCTTCGCCATCAAGGACAATATCGACCTGGCCGGGCTGCCCACCACCGCGGCATGCCCCGCCTACGCCTATCAACCAGGACGCAGCGCCACGGTGGTCCAGGCCCTGGTGGACGCCGGCGCCATCCCGCTGGGCAAGACCAACATGGACCAGTTCGCCGCCGGCCTGACGGGCACACGCTCGCCGCACGGCGCTTGTTCCAGCGTCTTCGACGCGCGCTACATCTCGGGCGGCTCCAGTTCCGGATCGGCGGTGGCCGTGGCTTCGGGCCTGGCCAGCTTCGCCCTGGGCACCGACACCGCGGGGTCGGGCCGTGTGCCCGCCGCTTGCAACGGATTAGTGGGGCTCAAACCCACGCGCGGCGTGCTCAGCGCGCGCGGCGTGGTCCCCGCCTGCCGGACATTCGATTGCGTCTCCATCTTGTCGCTGACTTGCGACGACGCGCACACGGTGTGGAGCGCGGCGCGCGGGTTCGATGCGGAGGACGGTTTCTCCCGGGCGCCGCGCTCGGGCGATGAGGCCGCGCCGTGGCTCGCCGGCGGATTCTCCTTTGGCGTGCCACCCTCTGGACAACTCGAATTCTTCGGCGACGATGCCGCCGCCGCACTCTACGCTCGCGCCGTGGATCGCATGGAAACCCTGGGCGGGCGCAAGATCGAGATCGATTTTTCCCTCTTCCGCGCGGCCGCCGACCTGCTCGACGCCGGACCCTGGGTTGCCGAGCGCTACGCCGCCATTGGCGCGTTCCTTGAAGCGCACGCCGACCGGATGGACCCGGTGGTGCGCGGCATCGTCGAAGGCGCGCGGCGCTACTCGGCGGTGGATGCCTTTGCGGCCGAATACCGACTGCGCGATCTGCGCCGCGCCGCGGAAGCCCAATGGGAACGCATGGACGTCCTGCTGTTGCCCACCACGGGCGCCATCTACACGCACGAGGCGGCGGCCGAGGCGCCGCTTCAACTGAATGCCGACCTCGGCTATTACACCAGCTTCGTCAATCCGCTGGATCTCGCGGCGGTCGCCGTCCCGGCGGGCGTGCGCGCCAACGGACTCCCGTTCGGGGTGTCGCTGATCGCTCCCGCCTTCAGCGAGGAAGCGCTGCTCGCTCTCGCCGATCGCTTCCACCGCGCGCAAACCCTGGTGCCCGGCGATGTTCTCGATCTGGCCGCTTGCCCGCCCGGGTGTATCGCGGTAGCCGTGGTGGACGCCCACCTCTGGGGGCAACCGCTCAACCACGAACTCACCGATCGCCGCGCCAAGCTGATCAAGACTTGCCGCACCGCGCCGGGCTACCGCCTCTATGCGCTGGACCGCACGATGCCGCCCAGACCCGGGTTGGTTCGCGACCCGCAGTTCCGCGGTCCGGGAATCGAAGTCGAGGTCTGGGCGATGCCGGAACACCAGTTCGGCAGCTTCGTCGCCGGGGTGCCCGCTCCCCTCGGCATCGGCAACGCCGTCCTGGACGACGGCTCCACGGTGAAATGCTTCGTCTGCGAACCGTACGCCGTGGCCGGCGCCACCGAAATCACCCGCTTCGGCGGCTGGAAGCACTACCTCTCGCAGGCCCTGACAACAAGGTAGACGGGGGCTACAAGAGGATTCGCGGCAGCCGCCGGAGTGCGGTTTCGGCTAGGCAAGCCCGCGCGCGATCGGCCGAAGTTAGCGGCGGAAGCGGTTGGAGTAACCGCGGCCGCGATACGAGCCGTAATAACGCGGGGCCATGTAGCGCGGGGCCACGCGATAGCCGCCGGCGTACGGACTCGGGTATCCGCCGATCCAGACGTTGCGTCCGGCGCGAGGGACCCAGTAGCCATTCAGCCAGACGTAGCCCGGACCGGGGCACGGCGGCATGTACTGCGCGTAAGCGGGAGGCGGGTAATAGCCAGGGCCGTAGCCCCCGACGCCGATTCCGATGGCAACCCTCGGCTGGGCAAACATCGTGCCTCCAGCGATCAGGGCCGCTGCCAGTATACCCAATGTGGTTTTCATTTTGTGCTTCCTCCTGCCCAGCATGAGTGCATTCTACGGACCAATCGCCAAACTATTCAAAATGCGGCGATTCCCGCTGTTGGAAGGGTTGGAGCGTGGTGCAAGCGGACCGCTGCGGTGGTTTTCAGCCAATCACGGGCAGAATCTTCGACCTCAAACCGACGGGACTTCAAAAGCCGTAGCTTCACTCGTGTTCTTGGCGTCCTTGCGGCTTTGCGAGAGAGTCTTCTTCCAGTCCATTGACGATACGGGAAATGCCATCCTTGATGAGCGCCGCGTTGAAATTGATGAGCAGGCCAAGTCGTTTGTCGGCCAACCGCAGGTAGGTGAGAAGTTGCTTCCTGTGAACCGGCGCGAGGGCCTCGACTGATTTGATCTCGACGATCACCCGATCCTCGACAATCAGGTCCGCCCGGAAGCCGATGTCCATCCGGATCGTCCCGTAGACCACCGGGATTGCCTGTTGGCTGACCGTTCGGAGTCCACGCTGAGCAAGTTCATAAGCGAGCACGGCATGGTAAACCGATTCCAGTAATCCGGGTCCGAGGTAGTGTGGATGCGAAAGGCGGCGTCCACGATCTCTTTGGCGAGGGCGTTCTCTGTCATGACGGCTTCCTATAGTCTCTCGCCAAGTCGCCAAGACGCCAAGAACGCCACCCCGGTCCGGGCATAGAATCGAGGGCATGGCGAGCATCCCGGAACGGTTGGACGGACATGTAACGTTGGAAGGGGAATGCCTGGACCGGTTGTACCTGAACGGCTTAGGGGCGCGGCGCTACACTGGCTGCGGCTGGCGGATTCTCAGATAAGGACGAAGCTTTTCCATCGCCGCTTCCGGAGTGATCCCATATTTGGCGCGCAGATCGTCCAGCTTTCCGTGCTCGATGAAGTGGTCCGGCCAGCCGATGCGCACCACCGGCGTGGTCAGGCCCAGCGTGTTCAGTTCCTCCAGCACGGCGCTGCCGAACCCTCCCCGCAGGACGTGGTCTTCCAGCGTCACGATGACCTCGACCGTGCCGGCGAAGAACTCCACCATCTCCACGTCGATCGGCTTGGTGAAGCGCGCGTTGATGACGGCCGCGGCGATGCCTTCGCCTTCCAGCTTGCGGGCGATCTCTTCGGCCATGGGGACCAGCGCGCCCAGGGCGAAGATGGCCACCCGGTCGTTGTCGCTGTGCTGCAAGAGTTCGGCTTTGCCCATCGCAATGGCGCGCGGAACATCCTTCACCGGCGTGCCCGGTCCCAGCCCGCGCGGATAGCGCACCGCGATGGGGCCGTTCCACAGCTTGGCCGTGTACAGCATGTCGGCCAGCTCGTCTTCGTCTTTCGGAACCATGTGCACCAGGTTCGGAATGGCGCGCAGATAACTGATGTCGAAAAGACCGTGGTGCGTGGGGCCGTCGTCGGCGGAGAGTCCTCCGCGATCCATGCAGAAGACCACCGGCAGGTTTTGCAGGCAGACATCGTGCAGGATGGGATCGAAGGCGCGCTGTAGAAACGTGGAATAGATGGCGCAGAACGGTTTGAAGCCCTTGGCGGCCAGCCCGGCGGCGAACAGGACGGCATGCTCCTCGGCGATCCCCACATCGAAATACTTGTCCGGATGATGCGGCTGGAAGCGGTCGAGACCGGTGCCGTTGGGCATGGCGGCGGTGATGGCCACCACCTTCGGATCGATGTCGGCCAGCTTCACCATGGTATCGGCGAACACCTCGGAGTAGGTGCGGCGGCCCAGCGGCTTCGTCTCGCCGGTCTCGGGATCGTATGGGCCGAGGCCGTGGAATTTTTTCTGCTTCTGCATGGCCGGCTCGAAGCCTTTGCCCTTCTGAGTGAGCACGTGCAGCAGCACCGGACGGTCCAGCTTCTTGAGAAACTCGAATGTCTTGATCAGCGTGGCGGTGTCGTGCCCATCGATGGGGCCAAAGTACTTCAACCCCAGTTCCTCGAAGATCACGCTGGGCCACAGCATGCCCTTGGCCACCTCTTCGGCTTTGCGCGCCATGCGCAGGGCCGAGGCGCCACCCACCTTCTCGACCAGCTTTCCGGCGCGGTCGTGCAGGTAGCCGAACCGCGGGCTAGTGACGATCTTGTTGAGGTAGCTGGCAATCGCACCGACGTTCTTGTCGATGGACCACTCGTTGTCGTTCAGCACCACGATCAGGCGATTGGTGTGGTGGGCGATATTGTTCAGCGCCTCGTAGGTAATCCCGCAGGTGAAGGCCGCGTCTCCGGCCACCGCCACCACGTGTTCTTTGCCGCCCGTTTTGTCGCGCGCGACGGCCATGCCGAGAGCCGCCGAGAGCGCCGTGCCGGCGTGCCCCGCGCCGTAGCAATCGTGCGGACTTTCGGTGCGCAGCATGAACCCGTTCAAACCGCCCGGAGTGCGTATGGTGTGGAACCGCTCCTGGCGTCCGGTCAGCAACTTGTGCACGTAGGCCTGATGGCTCACGTCAAACAGGAAACTGTCGGTCGGCGTATGGAATACGTAGTGCAGCGCGATGGTGAGTTCCACCACGCCCAGGTTCGGGCCAAGATGCCCGCCGTTGTTGGAAAGGACGGTGATCAGCCGTTCGCGTATTTCCGCCGCCAGTTGTTCGAGTTCGGAAAGGGAGAGCTTCTGTACTTGCTCGGGCGAATCGATACCTTCGAGTATGCTTGCCATAGTCAGCGTGAATCTGCGCGTCTACGCCTTATCGGCAGTTCGTATCTTAGTGTGACTTTATCATTCTCGCACGAACCGCGCTGAAACCTTGTGGGGCAGGTTGTCAACCTGCGCGGCGGTTGGTTACCGCCGCTGTCCCGGCCAGCGCGCGGGGCACCCTCTGGGTCGGGCCGATTGTCAATCGGCCGCAGGTTGGCAACCTGCCCCACAGGGTCTAGCACCGGTGTGTTACGCGACGGAACAGGCCGCCGCGCGACCCCCAGGTTATAATGTGGACTCCGTGCGCACGAGTCCCCCGAAACCGGTCGCCCTGAACGATTTGCTGCGACAGACCAAAGCGCTTCAAGGCGAGCTGGCCGCCAGCGTGAATCGCGTCTTGGCCAGCGGCTGGTACATCCTCGGCCGCGAGTGCGCCGCCTTTGAATCGGAATTCGCCGTGTATTGCGGCGTGGCGCACTGTATTTCGGTGGCCAATGGCACGGACGCGCTCGAACTCTCCCTGCGCAGCCTGGGGATCTCTCCTGGCGACACCGTGGCGACCGTCGCCAATGCCGGCGGATACAGCAGCACCGCCATCCGCGCGGCCGGGGCCGAACCGCTCTACATCGATATCGACCCCTCCTCGATGAATATGTCCGCTGCCGATCTGTCCGCCCGCTTGACCCCGGCCGTGCGCGCCGTCATCGCCACGCATCTCTACGGGCGCATGGCCGATCTGCCCGGTCTGCTGGCAGTCACCGGCCGCGCGGCCGTGCCGCTGGTGGAAGATTGCGCGCAAGCTCACGGCGCCGCCATCGGCGGAAGGAAGGCCGGAAGCTGGGGAGCGCTGGCCTGCTTCAGCTTTTATCCCACCAAGAACCTGGGCGCGCTCGGCGACGGCGGCGCCATCACCACCAACGACGGGCAGCTCGCGCAAAGGGTGAAATCGCTCCGCCAATACGGCTGGAGCGGCAAGTATCAATGCTCGGAATACGGCCGCAATAGCCGCATGGACGAGATGCAGGCCGCCATCCTGCGCGCCAAACTGCCGCACCTTGATGGTTGGAACGCCCGCCGCCGGGAAATCGCCTCCGCTTATTCGGCGGCCCTGGCGGGACAGGCCGTGGAATGCCCCCGGGATTTTGGCGAAAGCTGCGTCGCCCATCTCTATGTGATCCGCAGCCGGGCGCGCGATCGCGTCCGCGCCGCGCTGCAGGCTCGCGGCATCGCCACCGACATCCACTACCCCGTGCCCGATCACCTCCAGGAGGCTGCACGGGGAACCTTGGCGGCTACCGCGCAATTGCCGGTGACGGAGCAGGCTGCCCGCGAAATCCTCACGCTGCCTTGTTATGCTGAACTGGAGGACGGCGAGATCTCCGCCGTGATTGGCGCATTGCGCGCCCTCTCGCAAGAGGCCGCCATTGACTGACGCAGGCTTTTTCAAACACGAAACGGCAATCGTCGAAAGCGCCTCGGTGGGCGCCGGCACGCGCATCTGGGCGTTTGCCCACGTCCTGCCCGGCGCCGCGATCGGCGCCGCCTGCAACATTTGCGACCAGACGTTCATCGAGAACGACGTGCGCATCGGAGACCGCGTCACCATCAAGTGCGGCGTCCAGATATGGGACGGCATCACCCTGGAGGACGACGTGTTTGTCGGCCCCAACGCCACCTTCTCCAACGATTCCTTTCCGCGCAGCGGGCGGCACCCCGAACGCTACGCGCGCACCCTCGTGAAACGCGGCGCGTCCATCGGCGCCAACGCCACCATTCTCCCCGGGCTCACCATCGGCGAAAAGGCCATGGTGGGCGCCGGCGCCGTGGTCACCCGCGATGTGCCGCCCTTGGCCATCGTGGCCGGGAATCCGGCGCGCATCGTGGGGTACGATGGCGCGGGTTCGTCGTCCGCGGACGCTGTATCCGCGACCCCCGCCGAAGTGGGCGCCAGCGCAACCCGGGTGGCCGGCGTTACGTTGTACCGCCTGCCCCACGTGGACGATCTGCGCGGCAACCTGAGCTTCGGGGAAATCGGCGGCCAGATCCCCTTCGAGGTCAAGCGCTTCTTCCTGGTCTACGGCGTCGTCAGCCAGGAGATCCGCGGCGAGCACGCGCATCGCTCGCTGCACCAGTTTCTCATCTGCGTGCACGGGCGCTGTCACGTGATGGCCGATGACGGAACGCGCCGCCAGGAGTTTGTGTTGGACAGCCCCACTATCGGCCTGCACCTGCCTCCGATGGTTTGGGGCGTGCAATATAAGTACACCGAGGACGCCGTCATGCTGGTGCTCGCCTCCGATAAGTACGACCCGGCGAGTTACATCCGGGATTACTCGGAGTTTCTGACACTGGTGAAGGCGGATGCGGTGAGACGCCCGGCGTAAAATGAATTCCCTGGTCATCCCCGTCTATAAGAATGAGGCCAACCTGGACCGGCTGCTCGCCGAACTGGTGAAACTTGCGAGCGGCGTCGCAGGGGAGTTCGAAGTGGTCTTCGTGGTGGATGGCAGCCCCGACCGCTGCCTCCAGATCTTGCGCGAACGGCTGCCGGGGCTGCCCTTCCGCACGCAACTGCTCTCGCTCAGCCGGAATTTCGGCAGCTTCGCGGCCATCGCGGCCGGCCTGGAACACGCGCGCGGCAACAGCATGGCGGTGATGGCGGCGGATCTGCAGGAGCCGCCGGAACTGGTGCTCCGGTTTTTCCAGGTCCTCGACGCCGGCCGGGCCGATATCGTTTTCGGAGTTCGCGGCCGCAGGTCGGACCCGTGGCTTTCCGAAATCGCATCCAACATCTTCTGGTCCCTCTACCGTAAGCTGGTGATCAAGGACATGCCTCCCGGCGGCGTCGACATGTTCGGCTGCAGCCGCGAGGTGTGCGATCGCCTGCTCCAGTTGCAGGGGATCGATTCCAACCTGATCGCCCTCCTGTTCTGGCTCGGCTATCGCCGCGAATACATTGTCTACGAACGCCGGCCGCGGCTCGAGGGCAAGAGCGCATGGACGTTGCGCAAGAAGCTGCGCTATGGCCTGAACAGCATTTTCAATTTCACCGACCTCCCCATCCTGTTGCTGCTCTACTCGGGAGCCATCGCGCTCGTGCTCGCCGTCTCCGCCAGCATTCTGGTGATCGTGGCCAAACTGCGCGGCGATATCCAGGTGCCCGGCTACACTCCCATCGTGCTTGCGACCTTGTTTTTCGGCGCGCTCACCAGCCTCGGCTTCGGCATCGTCGGCCAATATCTTTGGCTCGGCTTGCAAATCGGCCGCCGCCGCCCCAATTA
>JBEKDV010000075.1:0-30109 GCA_050014175.1 Candidatus Solibacter sp.
TTGGCCTAGTCCGTCAACTACAGCGCATACCGACCATGCCGACGGTACTTTCGAAGTCACCCATCCACATCATCCGCTAAGCGGCCAGAGTTTCAAGCTGGTCATCTACCGCCACAACTGGGGCGAGGATCGCGTTTACTTCCACGACAGCGGAGGCCGCCTGCGTTCGATCCCCGCGTGCTGGACGACAGTGGTGGCAGCCGATCCCTTTGTGACTTTGGCTGCGGGCCGGTGCTTGTTCCGCTACGAAGATCTGCTGAAGTTGGCCGACTTGCTGGAGAAAGTTCGATGACGCCGGAGACGTTCGAGTGTAAAGAGAATAACGCCGTATATGTAAAGGGAATGATGCCGGGTTGGGTTTTGGCGACTGTGTGTTTTATGGCCATTTTGTGCGCATTAGTGCCAATAAACACGAGCCATGCACGACAAAAAGAGCTTGACAACGATTTTAAATGGAGCATAATTAGCTTTACGTGCACATCGGAGGATTTACGAGCCGCCAATGAACGACAAAGATGCCAAGCTCCGGACGCTCCAACAACAGGGCACGCTGAATCCGCGCCCGAAAGAGGTGCGCGACGAACTGTTCCGTCAGGACGATTTCTTCGACCCGCGCGATCTGGTCCAGGTCAAGTACGAGATGCTGCGCCGGGTGCAATCCGAGGGCAAGTCCGTGACGGATGCGGCGGCGAACTTCGGGTTTTCCCGGCCATCGTTCTACCAAGCGTTGTCGGCCTTCGAGCAAGATGGCCTTGCCGGCCTGGTGCCACACAAACGCGGTCCAAAGCAGGCGCACAAGCTCACCGACGAAGTCCTCTCGTTCATCGGGGAGGCGCGTCAGAAAGCACCATCTGTTCGATTGCCGGATCTGGTGAAAATGATCCAGGAACGCTTCGGCACGAAGGTTCATCCACGAAGCATCGAGCGCAGTTTGCTGCGTCATCAAAAAAAACCCCGCTGAACGAAACCGTCGACACGACGCCCGCTCGTCAGAATCTGGTTTCTCGGTACGAACAACTGCGCCGCGATGCCATCGGTTCGCCGGTTCACCGCGGCGAAGGCTTGGGCTTGGCGCTATTTCTCCGGCGTGGAATGACAGCCTGGATGCAGGCCTGGGCGGAATGCGCCGGCAATGTCGAACCGGGTCCGCGTTCCCAACCCGTCATTGATGAACCTATCCCAGGTGACATACGGTCGCAGATCACAACGCTGCTGGCCGGAATGATTCTCTGTCTGCAACAGGAGGCAACCTCATGACAGGCGACGCACACCAAAAAGTGAATGCCGGACATCTCAAGCGAAACGCCTATCTTTACGTCCGTCAATCCACACTTCGCCAGGTGTTGGAAAACACCGAGAGCACCAAGCGCCAGTACGGCCTGCGCCAGCATGCCGTGGCCTTGGGCTGGCCGGTGGAGCGAATCATCGTTATCGACAGTGATCTCGGCCAGTCCGGAGCATCCGCCGTCGATCGAGAAGGGTTTCAGAAACTGGTCACGGAAGTCGGCTTGGGCAAAGCAGGCATTGTGCTAGGCCTGGAGGTTTCCCGTCTGGCGCGAAATTCCACCGACTGGCACCGGCTTCTGGAAATCTGCGCTCTGACCGACACGCTCATTCTCGATGAAGACGGTGTATACGACCCATCGCACTTCAATGATCGTCTGCTGCTGGGCCTGAAGGGGACCATGAGCGAAGCAGAACTGCACGTGCTCCGGGCTCGCCTGCAAGGTGGAATCATGAACAAAGCCCGCCGCGGCGAGTTGCAGTGTCCATTGCCCGTTGGCTTTGTTTACAGCGCCAACAACGAGCCGGTGCTGGACCCCGACAAACAGGTTCAAGAAAGCATTCGATTCTTCTTCGAGACCTTCCGGCGCACCGCGTCGGCGTGCGCGGTAGTCAAAGCCTTCCGCCAGAAGGGGCTTCTATTTCCACGGCGGCTGAAGAAGGGGCCGAACAAAGGCGACCTGGTGTGGGCCGAACTCCCCCACAGCCGGGCGCTGCACATTCTTCACAATCCGCGTTATACGGGTGCGTTCGTTTATGGCCGCAGTCGGACTCGCAACAACCCCAATGGACGCACCTTCTACACCAAGTTGCCGCGCGAACAATGGATGCTACTCAAAGAGGCTCATCCCGGCTACATCTCCTGGGAGCAGTACGAAGAGAACCTGCTGCGCCTGCGGGAGAACGCTCAAGCGGTTGGCGCCGACCGGCGCAAGAGTCCTCCTCGCGAGGGTCCAGCGTTGCTGCAGGGATTAGTGGTCTGTGGAATCTGCGGGAGCCGAATGACGGTTCGGTACCACACGCGCAAAGACCGTCTTGTGCCCGAATACGTCTGCCAGCGCGACGGCATCGAGCATGCCATATCGATATGCCAGCGTGTCATCGGAGACCACATCGATAACGCTGTCGGCCGACTGCTGGTAGAAAGCGTGGCTCCTCTGGCACTCGAAGTCACTCTCTCGGTCCAACAGGAACTCCAGGCGAGGGTCGAGGAAGTGGATAAGCTCCGAAAGAAACAAGTGGAACGTGCGCGCTACGAGGCTGACATGGCTCAGCGCCGCTACCTTCACGTGGATCCCGCAAACCGTCTCGTCGCGGACTCGCTTGAGGCGGACTGGAATGAAAAGCTGCGCGCACTGACCCAGGCACAGGAACAGTACGAACAGCAGCGGCGGCAGGACCGCGCCGTCATTGACGACCAGCAGCGCACCAGCATCAAGGCGCTAGCCAGCGACTTTCCACGGCTCTGGCAAGATCCAAAGACCCCAGACCGGGAGCGGAAACGCATGGTCCGCCTACTGCTCGCCGACGTGACCCTCACACGAGGGAGTGGAGTCACGGTTCATGTCCGCTTCAACGGCGGAGCCACTAAAACGCTGGAACTGCCCAGGCCCCTGACAGCCTGGGAACTCCGAACAACACCGGCGGAAGTTGTCGCCGAAATCGATCGGCTAACCGATCAGTACACTGATAAAAAGATCGTGGAGATCCTCAACCAACGCGGCGCGCTATCCGGCTGCGGCCAGCAGTTCAACAGCCGGATCGTCGCGCGCCTCCGCCATGAACACCAGCTCAAACCGCGCTATGATCGGCTACGCGAGAAGGGCCTGTTGACACTCGAAGAAATGTCGGCGCGATTGGACATCGGCCCCAAGTGCGTGATCACTTGGCGGAACCACGGCCTGCTCCACGGCTATTCGGTGAACGATCGCGACGACTGGCTGTATGAGGATCCCGGAACCAATCCGCCGCGCAAAGCACAGGGCGTCAGACTCGCCAAACGGCGACGCTTTCCAGAGAATGTCGTCCGCGGTTCGCAGGAGGTGCAATATGAAGCGTAAGCCTTATCCCCTGGCCGGTTACCGGCGCGCCGCTATGCGGGACTTCCGACATGAGGGCGAGCAGATTGCGGTCGAGGTCGCGAAAGAAGGTCATCCAGAGGTCGTGATCGGGCATGCGCGCCACCAGTGCGGGTTCGCGCTCGAAAGTCACGCCGCGCGCCGCCAGAGCGTGCTGCGCCTGCTGGATGTCGGCGACTTTGAAGTAAAGGATCGAACTGTGGTTTTCGCCCGGCGTTTCCGCGCCGGTGAGCATCAACCGGATGCCGCCGCAATCGAAGAAGCCCATATTTGGGACCTGGAAGAGGAGCTTCATTCCCAGTTTGTCCCGGTAAAAGGCGATCGCCTGGTCGGGTTGTGAGACGGTGACCGCGATCTGGCCAACGGTCGAAAGGCCGAACTCCATAGTCCTCCTCCGCTTTCCGCAGTCCATCATAGCGCATGGGGAACGGCGCGCTCAGGCGGCGGGCGGCCCGGGGCGGCCGGCGGTTTGCGAGAGGTGTTTCAGCAGATAGCTGCAAGCGGCCATCTCGTCCGGATCGGGCGGGTTGCCGGCCAGAGCGTCCAGCACGCTAGCCACGATTTCGCTGCGCTCCTCGTCGAGAGTGGTGTTGCCCGGGAGGGCCGCGAGACCGCGCGTGCCGGGAAAGCCACCAACCGCGGCTGACGGGGTTCGGAGGGGTGGTGGCTCTTGCATAAGCATCACAGTTACTCATCGGACACGGCGCACCTGCCGTTAATGTTATTCGGCGACTCCGCCGATATGGTTGCTGGAGCCCTATGATCCGGCTAACCCGCTTGAACCGCGCGCCCATGGTCCTCAACTCGGACCTGATCGAGCACATCGACGTAACGCCGGACACCGTGATCACGCTGACTACCGGGCAGATTCTCCGCGTACGCGAGACCGCCGACGAAGTGGTGGAGCGCATCGTGGAGTTCCGCCGGCGCGTGCTCGACCGCGACGCCCCGCCGGCCGGCGATTGGGAACCGCCACCCCTTTGAACCCATGGCAACCACCGCAGCAGCGAAACCCAAAACGATCGGAGCGCCCGCGAGCGCAGTCCAAAAGATCGCCAAGGCAGGCGGGCTGCGGCCCGACCTGGCGACCATCTCCGGAATCGCGTTGGCGATCGCCGGGATTATGGGCGGGCTGCTCATGGAGAAAGGCAGCATCCAGGACGTGGCGCAGGGAACCGCCGCCATGATCGTGCTGGGCGGAACCTTTGGGGCCGTGCTGGTAACCACGCCGCTGGCCATCGTACTGCGCGCGGTCCGGGGACTGGGCGCGGTCTTCTTCGAACGCACCAGCGACACGGCGGCGGCCATCGACGGGTTGATCCAATACGCCACCAAGGCGCGCAAGCAGGGAATCGTCAGCCTGGAGGCCGAGGCGGCGACCATTGACGATCCGTTCCTGCGCAAATCTCTGAGCCTGGCGGTCGACGGCACCGATCTTCAGGAGTTGCGCAAGATGATGGAAATCGACATCGCGCTGGCCGAGCACACCGCGGAGTCGGAGGCCAAGGTCTGGGAAGCGGCTGGCGGATATGCGCCGACCATCGGGATCATCGGCGCCGTGATGGGCCTCATCCAGGTGATGAAACATCTGGAGGACATCAAGGAAGTGGGGCACGGAATCGCGGTGGCCTTCGTGGCCACGGTGTACGGCGTGGGATCGGCCAATGTTTTCTTTCTGCCGGCGGCAAACAAGCTGCGTACGCGGATGCACGAGGCCAGCTTGCGCAAGGACATGATTCTGGAAGGCGTCATCGGGATCGTGGAGGGGCTGAACCCGACGCTGATCCGCTTAAAACTGAACGCCTACAACCCCCAGGCCGAGGAGAAGAAGGCGAAGCGCCGGCCGGCGGCGATTTCGCCCCGGCCATAAGGAGATCACGGTGACCCGCAGGAAGCCCCCCGTGCATGCGAACCACGAACGCTGGCTGGTGTCCTATGCCGATTTCATTACGCTGTTATTCGCCTTCTTCGTGGTGATGTTCGCTTCCACGCAGAGCGACAAGAACAAGGCCAAGGACGTGTCGGATTCGGTGCGGCAGGCACTGGAACACGGCCAGTTCAGCGCGGCGATTTCCACCGTACTCGGCCGGGGAAAGCACGAGGCGCGGAGAGCGCCTTGGGGCAAAGAGAACAGCAACGAACGGGAGAACCCGAATGCGCCTCCGCCCACTCCGCCGGAGACGCATCCTCCGGATCTGGCCAAGTCGCTCGATACATTACAGAAGGGGCTCGATTCGGACCTGAAGAACGGCAAACTGCAACTCCGGCTGGACGCGCGCGGGCTGATCATCAGCATGCGCGAAAAGGCATTCTTCGCCTCGGGGGACGACGCCATCGCTCCCGACAGCCTGCCGATTCTGGCCAAGATCGCGGCGGTGGTGCAGTCGCTGCCCAACCCGGTGCGGCTGGAAGGGCACACCGACGCGCGGCCGATCCATACCTCGCGATTTCGCAGCAACTGGGAACTCTCGGCGGCGCGCAGCATCGCCATGCTGGAGTTGTTGCGCGACCGTTTTCAGATTCCGCCTTCGCGCATGGCCGTAGCCGGCTACGCGGAAAACTCTCCGGCCGACACCAACGACACCGAGGAGGGCAGGGCGCACAACCGCAGGGTCGATCTGGTGCTGCTTTCGGCGGGAGCGGCGACAGCGGAACCACCGGCGGTAGTCCTCTCGGTGAACACGCCGGCGGGCGCCGTTGCGCCAGCGGGCGCGCCGAACCAGGGACAGGGGGTCGCACAGCGCTGAGCAGGGAGAGACGATCGCGTCCTGTCGTCCGTCACGGAGTCCGTCGAGGGAGTTGTCCGCGGGGGAAGGCCATCGTGGCCCGGCGAGGCAGGACAGAGTTCGGCGAGGCAGGACAGACCACGCGGCGATCGTCTGTCCCACAGGCTGGCGGCTTAGAAGCTGGCCTCCACGAGACGGCGGGTAGCCGGCGGAATGCCCAGATCGTATTCGCCCGCGACGCGCAGGCTGTTGAGCTGCCTCATCCGATGGGCGCGCGCGCACAAGACCACGGTGCGCGACCATTCCACCAGTGCGCGAACTTCGCCAAGCCTGGCTTCGGTGAGACATCCGCGGCTCCATTCCTCGGACAGAGCGGCCACGCACTCCTGCCATAGAAGTTGGGCCCTGAAGAACTCTCCGTTATTCACGGCCTGACGAATGGGTTCAAGCGGAAATGGTTGCATGGTGGTTATTTATACATTTGGTCGGCGGTGTCCTCTGCCTCGAACAAGCCGCTCAAGTAGGTGTACTGCTGTTCCATGGAGGCGATCAGGGCATCGGCCGCGGACATTTGGTCTTGCAGCGTGGTTTGCATCGCATCCACCTGGGCTTGCTTCGCCGCAATCGTGGTGCCGAGGCTGGTGATCTGGGACTGCGTGTCCGTTTCGAGGGTTTTGAGCAGGCCGGTGGTCGGATCTTCCAAGCTCGTCAAGGCGTCGGTGGCGTTCTTCAGAAAGCCGCCTCCCGTGGCGGAGCCGAGAAACGAAGTTACGCCGGCCGAGCTGGTGAAATCGGTAGACATCAGGGTCAAAGGGTTGTAGGTAATCTGGCCGTTCACGCCCAGGTCCAACCCCAGGGCCTCCAGTCCGCCGACCTGGCCGTTCGACGAATAGGTGGAGATACTGCTGAGTACACTGGAGAGCTGGTTGACAATGGATTGTCCTTGGAGCGCGCCGACGGTCTGGCCGCTAGTCTGGCCCCGCTGTGTGCCGAGTTCGGTCACGGCGGCGTTATAGGCATCGGCGAAACCGGAGAGCGCGGTATTGAGGGCGTCGGTGGATTGCGTTACCGTAATTCCCACGGGGCTGCCGCCGGAGGTTCCCACCAGGGTTGCCGTGATTCCAGTGGAGATCGTAATACTGCGCGTGGAGCTGGTGTTCACCACCCCCGAGCTGTTGATCTCATAGGAAGCCAGCGCGCCCACGGTCTGTTCCTGCTGGTAACTGGTTGCGGTGGTCTTCTGAATGTCGTAGGTGGTCCCGGCCTGGCCTTGCAGCGCGATGCGGTAATCCGGGCTGCCGCCGGTTTCCAGATCTACCACAGAGGCGTGAAGCTGCCCGCCATACAGCCCATTGATGGCGGCGGCAACGCTGGCGGCGCTGTTGTCGGCGGGCGTGAAGCTGTAAGTGCTGGAGCCGATCACCAGGTTATACGTACTGCGGCTGCCGGCGGCATCGGCCGTGGCATCCCAGGAAGCGGTGGAAAGGCTTTGCGCCGGGAGTTGCTGCGTCTGCAGGGATGGGCCACCCGCCTCCTGGAGGTCCAGGGTCATGGAGCCGTCGATGGGACCGTCGGTAGTGCTTTGGAGCGAGATGCGGTAATCGTGGCTGGCGCTGGTTCCGAGATCGACCACCGTGGCGCGGACCTGGTTGCCATCGGCGGCATTGATGGCGGAGGCGACATCGGCGGCGCTGTTGCTTGCCGGCGTGAGATTGTATTGGGTGCCGCCAACGGTGAGAGTGTACGTGGCCGGACTGCCCGAATCGTCCCAGGTCGCGGTGGTCTGGCTGACGGCGTAACCGCCGGCCGTGGCCTGCTGTTGAAGACTGGTGGACGTCACGCCGGTGGGGATATTGAGGATGTCGAGATTGGTCTGGCCCAAGGTCGCGCTTTGCAGCGCGATGCGGGTGTCGTTAGGCCCCACGTTCACCGTGGTGGCCTGGACCAGGTTGCCGTAACTCGCATTGATGGCGTCGGCCACGCTCTGGGCGCTGTTATCGGCCGCGGTAACGCTGTAATTCTGGTTGCCGACCACCAAGGTGAACGTCGTTGGTGTACCCGTCGAAGCCTCCGGGACGTTCCAGTTCTGCGCCGACATGCTGCTTTCGTAGGCGCCGATGCTGTCGACGTTCATGGTGTAGTAGCCCTCCTGAGCGCCATCGGCCACGCTGACGTTAACCACATTGGGGCTCGAAACCGAGGTCTGGAACGACGACCCGCCGAGCGCGGTTCCGATTGCCTGTATGGCCGTCTGCAGGGCGGTGAACTTGGTGTCGAGGGTGGTTAACTCGGTGGATTGATTCGACAGAGCGGTCTGGTTGTTGGTCAACTGCGTGATGGGCAGTTGCGCAATCGCCACGGCACGGGCGACCACGTTGTTAAAATCCGTGGAATAGGCGCTGGTGCCAGTGAAATAGGTAGGGGCAGTGCTCGTAGTTCCCATAAAAGAACTCCAGGGCCGGCATAGAACAGATCGTCCTGTGCGGCCCGAAGCTTTAGGCCGGCGGAAGCACCGTCGCGTATGAGCGGCGCTTCCGCCGGATTAGCGGTTACGACTAGCCCCTCAGGAGGCTGAGAACCGCCTGCGGCGCCGAGTTGGCCTGGGCCATGGCGGCAATCGAAGCCTGCGTCAGGACCTGGGCCTTGGAAAGGTTGGCCGCTTGCTGCGCCACGTTGGCGTCGCGGATTTGCGATTCGGCGGAGGACAGGTTGGTGATCTGGGACTGCGCCAGGTTGACGGCGTAGTTCACCTGGTTCTCGCCGATACCAATGCCTGACTGGGCGGAACCGAGAGCCGCCACGGCTTTCGAAATGGCGGTGACTGCCGCCTGCGCGCCGGCCACGGTGCTGATGTCCATGGTCCCGCCCGAGCCAACCTGCAATGCCGCGGTGGTATTGCCCTGGTTGCCGGCAGCATCGGTGAGACCCTGGGTAGTGGCTTCTTTGCCCAAGGCAACGGAGAAGTTGGACAGGGTGCTGACAAAGTTGATCTTCGTCACACCGGCGTCGTTGACCGCTACGGCTGTGATCTGCTGGAGAGTGGAATCGTTGCTCTTCTGCAGACTGTCGTTGATCTTTCCGATGGCCGCGGCCACCGTCGCGCCGCTGGTGTTATCCAGGTTCACCGTGATGGCGTGGGACGCACCCGTGGAATCGGCGGCGGTGAGCGAGATGGATTGTCCGCTGGCCGCTACCGCGCCTCCCCATTCGAAGTTGCTGACCGCCGTGGCACCGCTGCTCGTGCTGGCCATCTCGTAAGCGCCGTTGGAAACCGTGGTGCTGTAGGTGGCGCCGGCAGTGGCCGAAGTCCCCGCGGAACCGGTGCCGGAGATACCGGCAGTAGCCTGCATGCCCAGGTCCGCAACGCTCCCCGCGGTGCTGCTGCTGGCGGAAACGGTGAGCGCGCCGGCGGTACTCACGAAGGTGAGCTTGTTGCCGGCCATGGTTGCCGTAACATTCGCCACACCCGCCGCCGCCAGCTTGGCGGTAATGTCGGTGGCGATAGCCCCCTGGCTGGCGAAATTCCCAATATTGCTATAGTCCGTGCTCAAATTGACGACTTTGGGGCTGCTCAATCCCGCGCCGGTGACCGTCAGATTGACGGAAGCATTCAAGGCCGAAAAATTCAGGGCCGTGTCGCCCGCCGCGGCCATATTGCTGTTGGCGGTTATGGTCGTGCCCATCTGGGCGCCGGTGGCGGCGCTGGAGCCGTCGGCGGCAAAGTTGCCCGACAGGGCATTAGACGTCTTATCGTCGGCCTGGACTTCGAAAGCGGAACTGGCCGACGTGAACGCCAGCTTCTGGTTTCCGTTGGAGTCGGTAACGATGGAAGCCTGGATATCGGCGGCCTTGAAGGCGGCCGCTTGCCCGGTCGGCTGCTGCGCCTGCACTTGAATCGCCGCGTTGATCGCGTTCACCAGACTTGAGGTGTCGCCAACGCCGTTCAGGTTTACGGCGATCGTTACGCCGGTGTTTGTGGTGGTACCGTCGGTGTTGGAGAACCCGGCCCCGAAGAAGGTGAATCCGGTGGTTGCGACCGGGGCGGCGGCACTCGTCGCGCCATTCGTCGTGTCGTTCAGGATGGCGTGAACGCTGGTGGCGCTGGCGTCGCTAAGGTCATAGGTATTGCTATTCACTGCCTGCACGCCCGTTAAACCCAGGCTTTGCGTGTCCACGGTGGATTTGGAGAGGTTCACATTCACGACGGCGTTCGAGGTGCTCTGGCTGCCGCTGCCGGAACCCAGGTAGATGGACAGGTTCTTGGCAAAGGTGCCGCCGGTATTCAACCCGATGGACTGTGCCTGGCGATCGATTTCAGTAAGGTCCGTTTGAAATTCGGAGTTCAGGGTGGCGCGTCCGGAAACTCCCCCGGTGAAAGCGTCCGAGCTGGATTGCATGGCCAGCGTCTTCAACCGGTCCAGGATCTGCGAAATGTTGCTCATGCCGCCGTCCATGATCTGGAGCTGAGCCACCGCGTCGTTGCCGTTGGACACGCCCTGGGTCAATTCCGCGACACTGTTGCGGAACTTGTTGGCCACCGCCAAACCGGCAGCGTCGTCGCCCGAGGAGTTGATCCGGTAACCGGAGGTCAACTGCTGGATGGTCTTGCTTTGAAATGCGTTATTGACGCTCAGGTTCTGCTGGGCGACAAGAGAGTTCACGTTGGTTTGGATAGAAATCATTTTGAAATCCTTTCGAATCTAGTGCCGGCTTCTTGCCGGACACTAACCTCTTCGGCCCGGTTTGAAAAATTGTGAATGCGGCGTATGTTTTGCCGGGTTGCGCGGAAAAGGAGTGGCCGCGGACAAAGGGACGGCGGCGTTTGGGGCAGGCAGAAAGCGGGCGCCCGGGGCGGGACGGCAAGCAGAGGGGGAGTTGGTTTCGCGCACGCGCCATGGCTAACCTTTCAACAGCGCCAGAACGGCCTGGGCCGCGGAGTTGGCCTGCGCCATGGCCGCCACGGAAGCCTGCGCGATGATCTGGGATTTGGTGAGATTGGCGGCATCGGCAGCCACGTCGGTGTCGCGGATGCGCGATTCGGCCGCCGAAAAATTGGTGACCTGGGACTGAGCCAGGTCGGCGGCATAGTTCAACTGGTTCTCCGCCTTGCCCACGGCGGCTTGGGCGGCGCCGAGCGCGGTGACGGCGCCATCGATCGCGGTCAGCGCCAGCAGGGCGGAATCTTGGGTGGCCACCGATACGTTGACCGGGGGGCCCACGGGCGCGGAAGTTTCGGAAATCGCCGCGCCGCCATTCAGGCCGTGGCCGTTGACCGAATCGCCCACGGTCACTTGAAACGAACTCAGGCTGCTCAGGAAACCGATCTGTTCGGCTCCGCCCACGTTCTCTTTTACGGCCACGATCTGTTGCAGGGGCGGGCCGCTCTGCTGGAGCTGCGCATTGATAGCCGCGATGCTTTCGTCAATGTCGCGGCCCTGGCGGCCCTGCGCGTTATTGCTCAGCGTGATGGTTGCCGTTTGCAGGGCGCCGGAGGTGTCGGTGGCCGAAATGGCAATCGTCTGAGTGTCGATTCCGGAAGACAGCGGCGCGAAACTCAGCGGGGCCACGGCCGTGGCGCCGCTGGAAAGGATGGCCTGGCTGGCCGCCGGCGCCGCCGTCAGCGACGTGGTGAAGGCCGCGCCGCTGGTGCCGAAACCAATGTCCGCGGAGGCGTCGCTGGTGCCGGGGTTGATGCGGAAATAGGTGTTGTTGCTGGAGGCGATGCTCAGGCTGGTTCCGTTGAACGTGGCCACCAGGCCGGCCGCCTGCAAGGCCGGATTGGCGGCAAAATCGTCGTTGAGTGTTTTCTGGAGGTCGGCGCCGGAACGGGAATTGCCCCCCGTGGCATCGCCACCCGAAAGGTCGATGTCGGGAATGGCGATGGAGGGCCCGCCGTCGATCGAGAACTCCAGGTGCGCGATGCCCGACGAAACCGAATTGTCGTACGCGGTTCCCTGAATGCTGGTGTAGTCCACGGCGCCCGTGGCATCGGTCACGAACGACCCCAGCCCGAGCGCATCGGCGGTATCGCCGGTGGCCTCCACGCTGAAGGTTTCGCCGCGCGCGTCGGTGAAGGTGAGCGGCCCCCCGGGCGTGCCGCTCACGGAGATCCCGGCAGCCTGCAATTGGGCATTGCCGTCGACCTGCGTGGCCAGGTCGGTAATGGCCAGCCCCGTGGTGGTGGAAGCCGGATTCAGCGCGATATCCACGGGCGCCGCCAGGCTGCCTCCGCTGATCCGGACGGTGACGTTGGTAGGCACGAACGGGTCGAGGGCGGCGGCCGTATTGACGCCCTGCACCGTGGTGGCGAGCGCGTCGCCGGCGGTACCGGTCAGATGGCCCATGAGGGCGTTGGCCATGACATCGCCCGCCTCCACCTGGAAGGGAGTATCGGGAGCGTTGAACGCCAGTGCCACGCCGCCGGTCGCCGATGCCACAATGCCGGCTTTCGCGAAGGCCGCCGCGGCTGGGGTTGTGCCGTTGGCGGCCACCTGGATGGCGGCGTTCACGGCGGCAGCCAGGCCATCCATCGTGGTAACGCCTTGCAGGTTGACGGAAACCTTTATTTCGTTGCCGCCGGAAAAACCGGGACCGGAAATATAGAAATCCGTGTAACCCGGAGTCGCGGTGGTGTTGCTCTGATCGGCCAAAACCTGGGCCAAGGTGTTGCCCGTGGAAAGCGGACTGCCGGCCACCGCCTGCATTCCTGTAGCGCCCCCCAATCCCAAGCCCTGCGAATCCACCGCCGCGGCGCTCAAATCGACATTGATCGTGCCGGAGCCATCGGCGCCGCCGCCGCCCACCGAGACCGGCAGGAGCTGCTCGAATTGGCCGTTGGTGTCGAGCCCGATCGATTGCGCCTGGCGGTCGATTTCCCCGAGCAGCGTCTGAAACTCGGAGTTCAGGGTATTGCGGTCGCCACTGAATGTGTCCGAGGCCGACTGGGTAGCCAGAACCTTCAGCCGGTCCAGAATCTGGGATATGTTGCTCATGCCGCCATCGACGATTTGCAGCCTGCTGATGCCGTCGTTGAGATTGCGTATGCCCTGGCTCAACACGCCGGTGTCCTGGCGAAAGCGGTTGGCGATGGCCAGGCCGGCCGGGTCGTCGCCAGCCTGGTTGATGCGATAGCCGGAGGAGAGACGTTGAATCACGCCGGCCTGGAAGTCGCTGTTGACGCGAAAATTCTCTTGCGCGTTGAGAGAACTCACGTTCGTCGAAATCGAAGTACCCATGGAGAAATCCTCAGCGGGACAGGCCTCCCGGCCTGTCGTTCCGATATGCCGGGCAGCCCCAAAAGACAGGCCGGGAGGCCTGTCCCACTTGCGCTAACGCGGCGAGTGGAGTCGCGCAACAAGACTCGAGAGTTCGCATGCGTTGGCGCCTGCCGCCCTCAGGTTTTCCTCGCGCACCAGTTTCATTTCGCGGGCGACCACCGGCATTTGCCGGGGCGCGCGAATGCCCACCTTCACCCGCGAACGCCCGATGTGCGCAATCACAATTTCAATTTCGTCGCCGATCAGAATCGTCTCACCCTGGCGCCGCGACATTACGAGCATACGGATGCCTCGTCGGGCATCAACTCGTATTGGTGCGAGTAGTCCGATTCCGGAGCCACCGCCTGCACCGCCTTGCGATTGCGCAGGTTAACCACGATGGGCGCCAGCAGGTTGGCGGTGAGCCCGGTTTCGCGCACCGAGAGCACCGTCAGGCACAAGACGTCTTCCCCAATGCGCGGCTGGCGCGCCGGCGGGAGGTCCAACTGGTCCAGATCCTCGCCGCTCACCTTCAGCCTGTAGCCCGGATCCACCGCCAGAATGGGCATGGTGATGAAGCACAGGTCGGGGTCTTCCAGGCTCTGCAGGTAGACGAGCGGGTCGGATTCCACAAACCGGACCGCTACAAATTTTCTGTGGCTGTCAAAGCCCGGAAGCCCGCCCGGAAATTCGAGTTCCGAATCCGGCTCGAAGGAGATCTTTCCAAAATTCTTCGTTTCCATTACTGGCATACCACCTCGTACTGGCCCGTTGATCGGCAGAATGGCGGAAACCTTTAGGAGGAATTTCGAAAATCTTGGCCGTTACCGCGTGGAGGCGGTGCGCTAGAATCAAAAGTCATGCACTACCGCCGCATCGTGTGCTTCCTGCTTGGCGTATGGCTCGGAGGCGGAATTCTGATGGCTTGGTACGGCGCCCGCAGTTTCGGCACCGTGGAAACCATCATGGCGCAGTCCAACCCGGCATTCGTCGCGCAGACCAAACCGTTGGGCCCGGCGGTGACCCGGCTGGTACTCCGCTACGCCGTGGCGGAGCAGAACCGCTGGCTGTTCCGCAGTTGGGAAATCATGCAGATCGGCTTGGCCCTTCTGCTTTTCTGCTACCTGTTGTTCGGCACCAGGGAAGGCAAGTATTCCCTGGGGGTGATGCTGATCCTGCTGGCCCTCGCCGTGTTCCAGCGCCTGGCGGTCTCACCCGAGCTGGGCATCGCCGGCCGCACTATGGAATACATGCCGGGCTACCTCGCCCCCCAGGAGCACGCCAGATTCTGGGTGCTGCACAACGCCTATCTCGCGGTGGAAGCCATGAAAATCGGATTTGGCGTGATTCTGGCCGCGATCGTCATGCGGCGCAAGGTCTCAGGCGACCCCTTGAATCAGTTCGATATGATCGATAAAGCCAATCACCGACATGTCAATTGGTGAGTTAGGGCGTCCCACGCTGGTGGCGGCGCAAACGCCTTCGGTAGCCACCAAAACCTTGTCCCCCACGCCGGCGTCCACGGCGTCCAGCGCGACCACCGCATCCCCGCGGTCCGTGCCGTCCAGATTGAGAGGCTGAACGAGCAGGAGCTTGCGGCCCTCATGGCTGGCATGTTTCTGGGTGGCGACCAGTTCCCCGACAACGCGCGCAATCAGCATAGTTCAACTCTTCCGCGGAGACTTGCGGTGCAGCGGAGCGGGCGCCTTGGCCGCAGGTTGGGCCTGGGCCGGCGGCGTCCGCTGGATGTGGACTTCATCCACGATGCCGACGATCGTCGAATCCACCGGCGGCTGCTCCGAAAAGGGGATGATGGCTTCCCTGCCCCGGACCCAGTACACCAGTTCGCCCGCCCCCGCCCCTGTGCAATCGGCGCAGATCAACTGCTTTCCGGTATTGCACAACTCGGGCGTCAACGGCTGGACCACCAGCATGCGGCGGCCCGTCATGCTGGTGTTCTTGACGGTGCACCAGACGCTGCCGACTACACGACCGAAATACATGGCTTAATCCAGGTGCACTTCGTCGACAATGCCGACGATGGCGTTGTCCACGGGAATATCCTTGCAGCCTTCGGCCATGCGCGCGCTGCTGCCGGCCACCGCGATCACCCGTTCACCGACGCCCGAGCCGACGGTATCCACGCTGACCACATAGCCGCTCTCATCCTTGCCATCCGGAGAAACCGGCTTGAGGATGAGCAGCTTCTTGCCTTCGAGACGGGGGTCTTTGCGTGTGGCCACCACGGTGCCCACGACGCGGGCGAGAATCATGAGGTTCCTCGCGCCGGCTACTTACCGGCGCCTTGCGCCTGCGTCTTGCCAATAGGCAGGATGGATTCCAGGCTCTCGTGCGGGCGCGGAATGACGTGCACGGCGATCAGCTCGCCCACGCGCCGCGCCGCCGCGGCGCCGGCATCGGTGGCGGCGCGAACCGCGGCCACATCCCCGCGCACCATGGCGGTCACGTATCCCGAACCGATTTTCTCCCAGCCCACCAGGTTGACCTTGGCGGCCTTCACCATCGCGTCGGCGGCCTCGATCATGGCGATCAAACCGCGCGTTTCGATCATTCCTAAAGCTTCACCCATCGCTTAAGTCTCCAGAGAATTCGCTCTAAGCTACACCCCGCGCCTGCAGAGCATCTTCCACCATCTGGACGAGTTCCGAGCGCGATACGTAAAAATGTTCTTCCTGGCGGCGCGGCGTCGTGCCCAGCGTGCCGCCGCAACCGCCGCTGCCCACTTCTTCGGCCGCCACCGGGCAATTCGGCTCGCCGGCGCTCTTGGCTTTCACGCCGTAGCGCGTGCGCGCATCCAATAGCTTATCCACTTCCGTGCGCGGCAGAACCCTGGCGCCGCCCAAAAGCTCGGCCACCAACTGGATGCGCGCGAAATGCTCCATGGTCTCCATCTTGAAATAGGCCTTGAAGACGTCCTCGCCGTAGCAGACGGCGCCGTGATTGGCCATCAGGAGCGCGTCGAACTTGGGAATCAGCGGCAGCATCGGCTCGGTCAACGCATCCGTTCCCGGCAGACCATAATCCGCCAGCGGCACGCAACCGAGGCCGATGATCACTTCCGGCAGCAGCGCCAGATTGAGCTGGCGGCCGGCGGTGGCAAAGCCCGTCGCCACCGGAGGATGCGCGTGCACGATGGCTTTGATGTCGGGGCGCAATCCGTACACCGTGGTGTGCATGGCGATCTCGCTGGTGCCCTGCAGGCGGCCGGAGATCTTATTGCCCTTCATATCGACAAGGATGAGATCGTCCGGCTGCATCAAGCCCTTGCACACCCCGGTCGGGGTGGCCAGAATCCGTTCCGCATCCAGCCGGATGGTGATATTGCCATCGTTGGCCGCAACCCAGCCCTTTTGAAAGACCAACCGGCCGATCTGGCAGATATCGTCCCGATACTCGCGCTCTGTCTTGACCATGGCGGGAATACCGATTGTAGCAGACTGCGCCCAGTGCTCAACCGCGGGAAAAACCGCCCTGCATCGTATGATGGTGCTGATGGACCCACGCCGCATGTGCCCGCACTGCCGGGCATTCATTACCACCAAAGACCGCGTCTGCCCTTACTGCAACGAAGCGGTGGCTCCGCGCCGGGCTAACCGCGACGATTCCTCCCAACTGGTCGGCGGGTTCATCCCCCACTTCCGCTTCAACACCACCATCATCCTGCTGATCAATTTCGGGCTCTACATCGCCACCACCATCTTCAGCATGCGCGGCGGCAATGCGGACGCGTTCATGAATCTGGACATCCGCACGCTGGTTGCCTTCGGCGCCAAGTGGAATACGGGGTTGGCCAACGGCGAGTGGTGGCGCCTGGTCACGGCGGGCTTCCTGCACGGCGGCCTGTTCCACATCCTGATGAACTCCTGGGTGCTGTTCGATCTGGGCGCCCAGGTGGAAGAGATCTACGGGTCGAGCCGCATGCTGGTGATCTATTTCGTCTCCACGGTAGGCGGTTTCTATGCCAGCGCGCTGTGGAGCCCGGCGATTTCGATGGGGGCGTCGGCGGGGCTGATGGGGCTGGTGGGCGCCATGATCGCGCTCGGCGTGCGCCACCGCAACGCCATGGGCGCGGCCATTCGCGGCATGTACATTCGCGGAGCCGTCGTCTGTCTGGCTTTCGGGATGATCGGGGCGTTTCATATCGACAACGCGGCGCACATCGGCGGACTGGCGGGCGGCTTTGCGATCGCCTACCTGGCCGGCACCCCTGGCCGGGAAGGCGTGCTGGAGAACGTCTGGCGCGCCGCCAGTTGGTTCTGCATTCTGATGACGATAGTTAGCTTCCTGAAAATGTATTTGTGGTTCGCCGCAAGTACGCAATAATAGAATCATGCGACTTCGTACATTGGCGCTCGCCCTGGCATTGAGCTGCGGGGTCGGCGGAGTGGTGCAGGCGGCCGCCAAGAAGCCGGTCGTGCGGACCGCCAAGCGCCAGAAGGCCAAGAAGACCACGAAGGTCAAGAAGATCAAGAAAACCAAAACACCCAAGAAGTTCAAGCAGTCGAACGCCGCCAAGGTCAAACCCCGCAAGGCCAAGAAGGTAAAGCGCACCCACAAGTAGTCCGCGCGCCTGCGGCAAAGCGCCACCACGCACCACCCGCGGGGCGTAGCAAGTTGCCCCCAATCAGCTTTTCCGGGTGTGCCACATCCGTCGTACCTCTCTGTTTAATCGGCACTTAGCCATCCCCTCCGGCACGGCCCACAACCTGCTCCTTGCCATGCCGCAGCATGCCGCATCATGGGCCGGAAACCCCTGGTGCGCGGCAGCGTGCATCGAATATCCCACTGGGGACCGCTCCACTCCTCGTGAACGGTCCCCGTTTTTGCCTTCCCGCCGGGAATTAGCCCGCGCGGTAGCGTCGTTCATGGGCACAGTCTACGGCGTGGGAATGCTCTAGCACCGCCCTCTACTGCGGCTTCGTCCCGCCCATCGACGCCACCCCCAGCATGCCGCCCAGGCCCATCGTCTCCACTGCCGAAGAAGGCACAATCACCATCGCTCCCTTCTCCTTGATGGCCTCGTACAGCATGTTCATGGCGCGCAGATGCATTGCCACCGGATTGTGCTGGTAAGTCAGCGCCGCCTGCCCGAACTTCTCGGCGATTTCGGTCTCCGCCGTGCTCAGAATGATGCGCGCCCGCCGTTCCCGCTCCGCCTGCGCTTCGCGCGACATGGCATCTTGCAGTGCCGGCGGAATCTGCACATCGCGAATCTCCACACTCTGCACCGTGATCCCCCATCCCGTCGTCTTCTCATCCAGAATCCGCTGCAGTTCCTTGCCCATCATTTCTCGCTCCGCCACCATCTGGTGCAGTTCGTGCCGCCCAATCGATTCGCGCAGCGCCGTCTGCGCGCTGAACTCGATCGCCTGCGCGAAATCCTGCACTTCCAGAATCGATTTCTCGGCGCTCCAAACCAGCCAGAACACGATCGCGTCCACGTTCACCGGCACCGTATCCCGCGTCAACGTCGATTCCGCCGACACGTTCGCCACCCGCACCCGCTGGTCCACATACCGGCTCAGCGCGTCCACCACCGGGATCATATGGAACAGTCCGGGTCCACGCAGCCCGATGTACTTGCCGAAGCGCAATACCGCCACCTTCTCCCACTGGTCGGCTTTGCGAATCGCAAACAGCAGGTACAGCCCGATCAAGCCGAACACGACCATCGGCGCCTCGTTGTTCAGGAGCGCCGAAAGCTCCGCCCCGGCGGCCAGCGAAATCACCAACAGCGCGACCCCAACCGTGCTGACTTTCATCATAAGTTCATCTCCTTTTCTTGCCACCATCGATGGAACGATCATGTAATTGCTCCTGCAACTCCTCGATCGTGAAGCCGGCCGCTCCGGCCCGCGATACAAATTCGCCGACGAGTTGCGTGAGTTGCCGCTGCCGCTCCACCTCGTCGTGTTTCACTTTCTGCTGGCTGATGAACGTGCCGGTTCCCTGTTGGGTTTCCAGCACACCTCGGATTTCCAGTTCCCGGTACGCTCGCACTACCGTATTGGGATTGATGGAAAGGTCTACCGCCACCTGCCGCACCGTGGGCAGTTGATGCCCCGCTGTCAAGGTTCCGGCGGCGATCCCGCCCAGCACCTGGTCGATGATCTGCCGGTACACGGGGACGCCGCTGTGCAGATCCAGCCGGAATTCGAAAGTCCGATTCTGCGCCGTATTGCTCATCTGGAATAATAATGTACTAGTTAACTAATACATGTCAAGAACTATTTTCGGACCTCCTGCCGGCCGCCGCCCGGTGATACTCTTGTCCTGGGAAACGAGGTCTACAAATATGAAATGGCTTCACCTATCCGCCGTGGCCGTGCTCTCGGTTGCGCTGGCCGGCGCGCAGACTGTAACCGGACGGTGGACCGGCAACTTCTCGACCACCGACAATGGCCTGGAAATCGTCGCCGCACTCAACCAGGCGGCCGATGGCACCATCACGGGCTACATCCTTAGCCCGCGCTCCACCGACACCATCACCAGCGGCAAAATCGAGGGCAACAACGTGACCCTCGAAGCCGAACGCGCCGGACGGGGCGGCGCGGTTCAGAAGGTCACCTACACCGCCGTTGTAGAAGGCGGCAAAATGAAGCTCACCGTGCCGGCGCCCAATTTCGGCGGACAAGGCCGCGGCCGCGGAGCCCCGGGAACGCCCGGCGCCCCCGGCACACCCGGCACACCTCCGGCCGCGGGCCGCGGCCCTGCCGGCGGACCCGGCGGACCCGGTGGCGGGCGCGGCGGACAGCCCCAGGTCATCGAATTGGCCCGTGTTTCCACGGATGTACCCGCGGCACTTCCGCCCCGTCCGGCCCCGGTGTCCCTGCCCATGCCCACAACGGCCGTCAAGTACAACGGCATGGCCAAAACCCCTCCCATGGGCTGGAATAGCTGGAACAAGTTCCACAACCTGGTCAGCGACAAAATGGTCCGCGAGATGGCCGACGCCATCGTCAGGACCGGCATGGGCAAAGCCGGCTATATTTATGTGAACATCGACGACACCTGGGAAGCGGGCCGCGATGCCGCCGGCAATATCACCACCAACAACAAGTTCCCCGACATGAAGGCGCTGGCCGACTACATCCACGGTAAGGGCCTCAAACTCGGCATTTACTCCTCGCCCGGTCCCAAGACCTGCGCCGCCTACGAAGGCAGCTACCAGCACGAAGAACAGGACGCCAAAACCTACGCCTCCTGGGGCATCGACTACCTCAAGTACGACTGGTGCAATGCCTCGGAGGTCTACGACAACACGCAGGCCACCATGGCCGCGGCTTACGCCAAGATGGGGAACGCGCTGCTCAATTCCGGCCGCACCATCGTCTACAGCCTCTGCCAGTACGGCAACCTGGATGTCGGCGAGTGGGGCGAGAAGGTGGGCGGCAACCTGTGGCGCACGACCGGCGATATCGGCGACCGCTGGGCGTCCATGGATAACATCGGCTTCAAACTCCAACCCGGCCGCGAGAAGTTCGCCGGCCCCGGCCATTGGAACGACCCCGACATGCTGGAAATCGGCAATGGCGGCATGACCGATATCGAATACCAGACCCACATGAGCCTCTGGTGCCTGTTGGCCGCGCCTTTGCTCGCCGGCAACGACATCCGCGACATGAAACCGTCGATCGCCGACATCCTCATGAACAAAGAGGCCGTCGCCATCGATCAGGACAAGCTCGGCAAACAAGGCGTTCGCGTTGCCCAGGAAGGCACCGTGGAAGTCTGGGCCAAGCCGCTGGCCGATGGCGGCCACGCCGTCGGTCTCTTCAACCGCGGCGACGCCACCGCCAAGGTCACGGCCAAGTGGAGCGACGTCGGCGTCAAAGGCTCGCACAAAGTGCGCGACCTCTGGAAGCACGCCGACATCGGTAAGGTGACCGATCAATACACCGCCGAAGTCCCCTCGCACGGGGTGGTGATGATCAAAATCGCGAAATAGAAAACACGGTTTCACGCAAAGGCGCCGAGGCGCAAAGAACTCGCGAAGAAGAACCGAAAGACTCTTTCACGTTTTCTTCTTGGCGCGTCTTTGCGCCTTCGCGTCTTTGCGGGAAACGGTTTTTCTTGACAGCCTACGGCAGATCCACCGCGGTGGTGTTGGCTCCGCACACCAGCACCGCCACGCGTTCTCCGGCCGCCGGGCGGTAGGCCCCGGACAGCAACGCCGCGAACGCCGCCGCGCCGCCCGGCTCCGCCACCACGCGCAGCGTACTCCACAGGGCCCGCTGCGCCGCCATGATCGCCTCATCGGAGACCAGGGCCACGCGCGTGACCCAGCGCTCGGCCAGGGGGAACATCAACTCGCCGACGCGTTTCGGGGCCAGCGAATCCGCCGCGATGCCACCCGCCTCGGCATCCACCGGCCGCCCGGCCTCGAGCGCGCGATACAGTGTGGGCGCCTTCTCCGGCTCCACTCCGACGATCCGCACGCGCCCCTGGTACCATCCGGCGATCCCGCCGATCAATCCGCCGCCACCGCAGGCCACCAGCAAGGTGTCGATGTCCGGGGCCTGCTCCTCGAACTCCAGCCCGGCCGACCCCGCGCCCCAGAGCGTTTCCATCTGATCGTACGCATGCACCGGCATGGCTCCGGACTGCGCCGCCCATTGCTCACTGGCGAGCAGCGCATCGTTGTAGCGCTCGCCGGCGACCACCAGTTCCGCGCCGTAGGAGCGGATCCGGTCCATCTTCGCCGGAGAAGAAACGGTGGGCACGAAGATGCGCGCCGCCTTGCCCACCTTCATGGCGGCGTAGGCCACCGCCACGCCATGATTGCCCCCCGATGCGGCGACCACGCCCGCCACCGGCACCTCGCGCGTCAGCAGATTAGAGAACGCGCCGCGCGTCTTGAACGAGCCCGTATGCTGCATCGATTCCAGCTTGAGCACCAAGGGCATGGGCTCGAGTCCGAAATCGCCGGCATCCACCTCCACCACCGGCGTCCGCCGGATGTAGGGACGAATCACCTGGTAGGTGCGCGCAATCTCCCGGCGCATGGAGGCAATGGAACTCTCCGTCATCTTCGCTTCCGATTATAGTAGCCTGAACCTATGCTCCCGCTGCGGCATGTATTAACACTCGGACTCCTTTCGACTACCACCATGCATTCGCAAACTCCGGCACCACCCGCCGCGCCCCGTATCGAACACCGCGAAACGCGGCATGGGGCGACCGTGATCGACCCTTACTTCTGGCTGCGCGAGAAGTCGAATCCCCAAGTCGCGCAGTATCTCGAGGCGGAAAACGCCTACACCGAGGCCATGACCGGCAATTTGAAGCCTTTCAGCGACGCGATTTACCAGGAGATGCTGGGGCACATCAAGCAGACCGATCTCTCCGTCCCCACCCGCCGCGGCGAGTACCTGTACTACTCGCACACCGAAGAAGGCAAGCAATACCCCATACAGTGCCGCCGGAAAGGCAGCATGGACGCCCCCGAAGAAGTGCTGCTCGACCTCAACGCTCTGGGCAAGGACCGGAAATTCGTCGGGCTCGGCGGCTTCGTGGTCTCCGACGACCAGAATCTTCTGGCCTACACCATCGATTTCACGGGCTTCCGCCAGTACGCCTTGCAGGTGAAGGACCTGCGCAACGGGCAGACGCTCGCCGACACCACCGCGCGCGTCACCACCATGACTTGGGCGGCCGACAACAAGACGCTCTTTCTGACTACCGAGGACGACGTCACCAAGCGCAGCGACAAACTGTTCCGCCACGTGCTGGGCGAGGCCACGTTCGATCTGCTCTACGACGAGAAGGACGAACTCTACGATATCGGCGTCGGCAAGACGCGCGACCGCAAGTACCTGGTGCTCGAGATCGAAGCCAAGGACACTACCGAAGACCGCTACCTGCCGGCCTCCACGCCACAGGGCAATTTCGCCGTCTTCCTGCCGCGCGAGAAGAAGCACCGCTACTACCTGGACCACCGCGAAGGCGCGTTCTATATCCGCACCAACCAGGGAGGCATCAATTTCGCCATCATGACGGCGCCGGAAAACGATCCGGCCCGCAAGAATTGGAAGGTCTTCCTGGCCCACCGCGACGATGTGCGCATCGACGCCATCGATCTGTTCCAGGATTTCGCGGTCTCGGTGGAAAAGTCCCAGGCCCTGGCGCACCTGCGCGTGCACAACTTCAAGACCGGCACATGGACCGCCATCGCCTTCCCCGAGCCCGTCTACTCGGTTTTTCCCGGCGGCACGCCGGAGTACGAATCCACCACCTACCGCTACAACTACCAGAGCCTGATCACGCCTTCCAGCATCTTCGATTACGACACGCGCACGGGAAAATCCACGCTGCTGAAACAGCAGGAGGTGCCCGGCGGGTACGACCCGAAGCAATACGCGAGCGAACGCCTGTGGGCCACCGCGCGCGATGGCGTCAAGGTGCCCATCTCCATCGTCTACAAGAAGGGCATGGTGCGCGACGGCAAGGCGCCGCTCTTCCTCTATGGCTACGGGTCCTACGGAATCGGCACGCCGCCGGCGTTTGCCAGCAACCGGCTGAGCCTGCTCGACCGCGGCATGTCCTACGCCATCGCCCACATCCGCGGCGGCGACGAAATGGGCGAAAAGTGGCGGGAAGACGGCATGCTCATGAAGAAGAAGAACACCTTCTTCGACTTCATCGACTGCGCCGAATTCCTCATCAGGGATAAGTGGACCTCCGCCGGCCGCCTGGTGATCGAAGGCGGCAGCGCGGGCGGCCTGCTGATGGGCGCGGTGGTCAATCTGCGGCCCGATCTCTTCCGCGCCGTACACTCCGCCGTGCCGTTCGTCGATGTGATGAACACCATGATGGACGCCACGCTCCCGCTGACGGTGGGCGAATACCTGGAGTGGGGCGACCCCAACGAAAAAGCGGCGTACGACTACATGAAGACCTACAGCCCCTACGACAATCTGGAGAAGCGGGCGTATCCGGCGATGCTGGTCACGACGAGTTTCAACGACAGCCAGGTGATGTACTGGGAGCCCGCCAAATACGTCGCCCGCCTGCGGACGGTAAAGACGGACGGCAATCCGCTGCTTTTGAAAATCAAGATGGACCCGGCAGGCCACGGCGGGGCATCGGGGCGGTACGACCGGTTGAAAGATCAGGCCTTCGAATACGCCTGGATGCTGGCGCAGGTGGGCATCACGAAGTGAAGTGGCATAAGGCTCCGCCTTGTGCATCCCTCCGCAGACACCAAGGTGCGGCGCGGCCGGACGCGGCCCCGGGAAGGCCCGGACCGACATCAACTGGATGTGGATTCAAGATCAAGCGCGAAAACCATCGCGCTCCTCAACTTGGAAACAATTACTACAGGCCGCGTCTTTGCGGCCAGCCCCAAATCCGCCAACCACACGAGCAGGTCCAGAACCTCTTGTTCGGTCGCGCGCGAACGCGCTAAATCGAGGACGTCGTGGTCGGCGAGATCGATGACTTCCGCGACGCGCTCTCGCACCTGGGCAGCCGTCTCCGGCTTCCACTCGCGCAAACCAGCGTCCAACCTTTCTACCAAGGCGTCCACGATGACCTCCTTGTTTTAGTGTAGTTCACCCGTGCTTCCGCTTGCTTGGCCAGAAAGGCTCCGAGGAGTGTCCGCATCGAGGTTCGTTAGATACTTGAGTGGCAGCGCGTCCGAGCGGCGAATCGCTTCTGTAGGCTTTGCAGATGAGCGATGCGCCGGGCACGGACCATGACGGTCTCAGTGTCCAGGGAGCCATCCGGCTTGTCAGCACAGGCGACTGAATAGAACCCATATTTAGTGAAAATCCACATTTGATATCCCCGAAGCCACTCCGTCCAGCGGCTTTGGACTGGAGCCCCATTCTCTCATCTGCTGGACGAACTTCTCGGCTTCGGCCTTCATCCGCAAACGGATATCAAGATTTCCGGCTTTTTCGGCTAAAAGCGAATAACCAGACTTAAGTACGTTCTGCTTGCGCAACGGGCCTCTTCAGGTACTCTTCTGCTAACTCCTTAAACTCATCCGCACTCACGGTGTCGAGCCATGAGGCATAGTCGAGGCATTGAGCGATTGCCTGGCGGGGAGTTGAATCTCGTTTCAGCTCGACGATTACCGGCACACCATCGCTGTCGAGACAGAGAAGATCGCCCCGAAAGGAGCGTCCTGAATCAGTTCCAGCTTCTTCTTGTCGGAAACTCGCCAAATCTTCATCCCGGTCGAATACGCCTGGATGTTGGCGCAGGTGGGCATTACGAAGTGAACGGTGCGGCTACTTCTGGCCGTCCTTGGGAACGCTGCGGAAGGTGAGGGTCTCGATGGACCATAGTGCGGGAACGGGGCGAGGGCTGACGCCGCGGGTCATGGAACTGGCGCTGGAAAGCAGACTGGTGAGCGGGTCGGATGCGCCGCGGGTTCCGGCTTCGGTGCGCACGCCCTCGAAGTGGAGGACTTCGGGATTGTCGATGGGGTTCTCGCTGGTGAGCAGGAAATACGTGTCCACTCCGAAGGGCGAACCGATTTCAAAATCGGCCTCGGGCGATTCGCCGGAGAGCGGAATGAGCGGCTGGAAATCGGCTTTGCCGCCCACCTGGGCATAGGGGAGGCGGTTGCCTTCGTTGCCGCGGCCGGGGGGAGGAAAGACGCGCGTGCCATCGCCGAAGTGGTCGATGACGAAGACGTAGACCCAGCGTGGCAGGAGCGAGTCGCGGGCGGCCAGGGCGGAGGGGCTGGCGCGGAGGTAGAGCTTATACTTCTCGCCCTCTTTGAAGTCGCCGGAATCTTTGAATTCACCGGGCGCGCCGTCGGCCACCTGGCGGAACGCGAGATGGTAAGGAAAGTTCTCCTGGGAGGGCGGCGATTGCAGGGTGAGCCAGGCGCGGATGCGAGCCAGCAGCATCGCCTTTTTGGTGAGCTCCGTGCCGGCCGCACGGACGCCTTCGGGGTCTGGCGGGAGTTTCACCCAATCGCTACGAATGGGGAGCGGAAAATATCCGGAGGCGCGGTTGTTCCGGCCGGCGGCATCGCGCACGCTGGCCTCGGTGGAATCGGGGAGTATCCAGGCATACACGGGGCCGCTGGCGGAGATCTTTCCCCAGAACCAATACTGCGCGCCGGCGGGGGCGGTGGTGGTTTCAACGGCCGAATGATCGGGATCGCCCAACGGAATCGCCGGCAACAGGCTGGTGGTGGGAGGCAAGCGCACGAGCAGGCGCGCTTTGGGTGGGAGCAGGCGTTTGGCATCGGCCGCGAGTTCGGCTCCGAGAACGGATGGCTTGGTGGCGGGATTGGTTTCGAGGATCCAGGCCGACCCGTTCCAACTGACGACGTGAGTGGGCGCGCCGGCGGTGGGATCGTCGAGCCAGTCGATGGCGGGATCGCCACGCAGTTTTCCGAACTCGGCGACGGCGCGTTCCACGGCGGCCGCGGGGGCCGGCTTAGGAATGGAAACGCGCAGGCTGGCCTTGGCGGGGACCACCCAACGATCCAGCGCGAGAGAGTCTCCCGCCTTGACACTACCCTGACCGACCACGTGGGCGATGGAACCGCCGAGGCCCTCGGAGGAAGCGATCTCCACGGTCACGGCAGGCTGGCCGGCGGTCTTGAGGCGGCACTTGGGGAAGAGACCGATGGCGGTACCGCCGCGCAGATGGATGTCGGCGCCTTTGACCGAATCGACGACCACGGTGAGACCGCCGCCGGCGCCCGGGGGCCGGCCCAGGATTGTTTGCGAGAATCGCGACGGGCCACCCATGGCGGGCTGCTGGATGGCGCCGTTGGCGCCGAGAGCGGCCATGGCGCGGGCGAAAATGCGCTCCATCGGCTCGGAGGCGTAGCGCAGCGACTGGGCCAATGCCCAGGTGAACGCGCCGTGCGGGCCGTCCTCGGTCTGGACCTCGCGGGCTTCCTGGTTGGGCTGGGCGGCGGCGAGGGTGAGCACGCCGAGCATTTCGGGATCGATGGGCTGATGGGTGGCGGGATCGCGGTCGGGCGGATCGTTGGCGACGGGCTCATGCAGCGTGACGCCGGGAGTGCCGGCGCGCGTACCGCTGTTGGTGCGCGCTTTGCCGCTGGAGTTCCAGGCGCCGCGGGCGAGCGATCCGCTGTGGCAGCTATCGGCAATGAAGGTGACGATGACTCCCTTGCGGGCGGCGTGGAAGAGAATGCGCGATATTTCCTTATCGCGGATGTCGGGGACGTTGCGCCAGTTGTCGGCTGGCACGAGGGTCTGATCCTCTTGCTGCTGTTCGGTGCTGGCGCGGTTCTTGACGTGGTTGCCGTGGCCGGAATAGTAGAAGAGGCGCAGGTCGCCGGGTTGGGCGTCGTCGACCAGGTTCTTTTGCAGGGCCTGCAGGATGGCGTCGGCGGTGGCCTCCTGATCGGTGAGGACGACGAAATCCTGGATGCCGAGGCTTTGCAGGACGGCCTTCATGAGGCGGACGTCGTTGACGGCGCCATCCAGGTTGTCGAATCGCCAGTATTTGGCGTCGCCCTCGACGGCGGGGCGTTTGACCGCGGGCGGTTTCAAATCGCGCAGCAGTTGGGCCTGGATGCCGGGGTCGGGATTGTAAGTATCGATGCCCACCAGGATGGCGCGGCGCGATTCGCCATCGAGCGCCGGACCCAGGGCGGCGAGGGCAAGTAGCAGAAACGCGGCGCGGCCCCGATCCGTATGGAGTGGAAGGGACACCAATGGTATGATAACTCACGTCAGGAAGGAGATGAGCTATGAAGACGAATCGTAGGGGGTTCCTTCTGGGAACTCCGCTGGCCGCTCTCGGACTGGCGCAGTTCGACGAAGAGGCCTTTTCGCAAACTACCAATGCCGGCTCGCCGCCGGATGTAGTGGATTTCTGGGTCAGGGATATGGGGGTTCCGGCCCACATGGTGCTGGGCGGAGAAACCACCAGGGGGCGGCGCCCTGCCGATGGGCCGCAGACCTCCAACCTGGCGCGCGAGCCGCTATTCCTGCATTACGATCCGGAAGAGGGCGCGTTGATTCCCGAGGACCAGATACCGAGCCAGAAGATGCACCCGTTCAGCGACGCCAAGGTCGATTTTCAATTGGTGCGGATGCGGCTCAATCCGGCAGACCATAAGCAATTCGAGAACTTCACCTCCGGCGGGATCTATCTGGACTTCCAGCAGGGGCAACCGCAATCGATTTTCGGCGAAATGGTCTCGCTGGCGACGACCAGTTTCAGCGCGATCTTTCCGGGGCCGAAGAGCGGGTCGGGCGGATCTTCGAGCGGATCGAAAAGCGGCGGCAAGAGCGGTTCCGGCAGTTCGGGTAGTGGAGCTTCGAAGAGCCAGGCGGCGGCCCCGGCAGTGAGTGCGGCGGCCGGCACCGGGGCCGCGGCGGCGCCGGCGGCCACCATACCGTTGCAGGCGGCCAAGCAGTCGCAGTCGCTCACCCTGCCGGGCGGACTGGGTAAGACCTCGTTCGCCTGTTTCGCCAAGGACCCGCGAAAAACGCTGTTTGGTTCTTTTGTGGATGTCATGTCGAAAGTGGTCAATTCGCCGCTGGTTTCTTACCTGCCGCTGATGTCGTTTCCGGTGGTGGGGAGCGCGGGATTGGCCGGTATCAAAGGCCTGGTGGGAAGCCTGCAGGGCCAGGGCGGGCAGCAGCAATGGATCCTGCAGAGCCCGCCGAGGGACGTGACCGCCACGGTGGATGGCTCCAAGGCTTCCCCGGAGGCGCTGCGGCTGCGCAGCGGAAGCTACATCGTGATCCCGAAAGAACATTCGGCGGCGCTGCGGGACCAACTTGGCAAGCTGAAAATCCTGGACGGCTTTCTGGTGCCGAAAGAAGCGACGTCTCTGGATGTCTTTGACGCGGCTCCGCAGACGGCGCAGATGGTGAGCTACATTTCTCTGCAAGTCTCGGTTTCCAACACGAAATCCGCCAAACCGTCGCAGGGGTAGCGCCGTGGCGCGGCCGGGGCTCGTTGCCGGCGCGAAGTTATCGCGCCGCCAGATGGACGGCGGTACGCAGCCACCCGGTGGCGTCCAGCGGCGCAATCCCCAGCACGATGGGGCTGACTTCGTCGCTGGCGCCGAAGACCGGATGCTGTTTCCACCCGTTTGCCTCGGCTTCCCTGGCCACCTGCGCCGTGACCCATGGGTAAATCTTGTCGAGCGGCGTATCTTTCTGCTGTTTGAGGCCTTCAAGCAGATAGTAAGTGAAGAGTCCGTGAGAATACTTCGCTAACTCGTAGGAACTTTCTTCCGTGCGGCTGGCCGCCAGGATTACCCGTCCGGTGCCTTCCCTGATGCGATCCAGCGTTTGCGAAGATAGCGACTGCGGAAGGGTCACGGTCTGCGCGAGCGCTCCCTGGCTGTGGCAGGTGTCCAGGATGACAGCCACTTTCAGGGCTTTGATCCGGGTGCGGACGACGGTGGTGATCTCGACCATGGGAATGGCGGTGGAATATAGTCCGTCGAGGGAATCGACGTCAGTGTCGTAGGCGACCAGGTAACTGGCGCCGGCCGCGTCCTGCTCCCGCGCCGTGCCGTGAGTGGCGATGTAGATCACCGCCAGATCGTCTTCGGTGGAGTTGCGCACCAGCCAGTTGAGGCCGGCGCGAATGTTGACCGCGGTAGCTTCCGAATCGGCAATCAGGCGCACGTGGTCGGCACGGAACCGGCCGTAAGTAGGATCGCGCAGCAACTCGGCGACCGCCTGGGCATCGTTGCGCGTGTATTTCAGATTGAGGCGCGGGTTATGGAATTGGCCGACGCCCGCGACCAGCGCCCATTTTTGCGAAACGGCGGGCTGGT
>JBEKDV010000076.1:0-24374 GCA_050014175.1 Candidatus Solibacter sp.
CGAAGAGGGCACCCTCGCCTTGCACACCGGCGACGTCCTGATCGTCTTCACCGACGGCGTCACCGAAGCGCTGAATCCCGCCGACGAGGAATTCGGCGAGGAGCGCCTCAAGGACCTTCTGCGCGCCGTTGTCACTTTCCCCATCGAAGAAATGTCCGCCCGCATCACCGAGGCGTTGAAAAACTGGATCCAGGACGCCGCCCAATACGACGACCTTACCTTCCTCCTCATGAAAGTGAAGTAGGACAGACCGGGAGGTCTGTCCTACTCCATCAACCGCGCCGCCGCCTCATCCAGGAACCACGTCACGCCGCGGCCATGGTGCGAGGCGATCTGCGCGGGGTACTTCTTGGGGTCGTACTCCTCCTGGAAAACGGCGCGCACCGCCTCCGCCTTATCGTCGCCCGCCACTACGAACACGGTATGCTTGGCCGCCAGCAGCGCGCCCGGCAGCAGCGTCACGCGCCATTGGTGAAGCTTCTCCACATACACCGCCGCCGCGATGCCTTCGCGATCGTCGATCAACGGGTCGCCCGGAAACAGGCTGGCACTGTGCGCGTCCGGACCCATCCCGCGGTGCACCACGTCGAAGCGCGGCATCTCGCCTTCTTCCAGCCCGAAGAAATCGCGCACCTCGCCCGCATACCGCTTGGCCGCGGTCGCCGGACTCAGTTCGCCCAACACGCGGTGCACGTTGCGGCCCGGAATATGCGCCGGGTGAATCAGAAAATCGTCGGCCAGTTTGTAGTTGCTGGCCACGTCGGTGGGCGGCACGCAGCGTTCGTCCACCCAGAAGATATGGACCTTTTCCCACGGGAAGCGGGTCTTGGCCAACTTCTGGAACATCAGCTTCGGCGTGGTCCCGCCGGAGACCGCAAACGTGGCGAACTCCTGGCCGGAGAGGACCTCCTCCAGGAGATTGACGATGTGATGCGCCCCGGCTTCGGCGGTCGCATTCGCATCGGGTAATTTATGCCAGCGGACGCTCATATTTGCCCTGAAGAGGAAGATACCGCAAGCCGGGCCGCCGACGCCAGCGCGCCTTCGAAAATCGCGTCGTGGCGCACGATGCCCAATTCCTCGCGCATCAGGTGGTAATCCGCGGGCCGCGGCAGATTGGTGCAGTTGGATTGCTCGTTGACCACCGTCACGAGGCGATCGTCCTGCCGCGAAAGCTCGACGCGGAAGGCGCCGCCGGAGAGTTCCAGGCGCAGCGATTCGTCCTGCCGCCCCACCACCGGAGTTACCACCTGACCCATCGACGCGAGCGCGTTGGCGGCCCACGCGGCCAGATACCACGCGGCGGTTTCGTAGGTCGGCCCGTAGCGCACGCGCACGCTATCGACTTCCGAAAGGCGGGCCAGCGTCTCGCGATTCTCGAAGACGCGCGCCAGCGTCTCACGCCAGCGCGTGAGGCGCGTCCAGGCCAGATCGGCCAGGATGCCGCCGGAGCGAACGGCGTCCGCCATCCGCCGGATGGCGTCGATGGCATCCGCGTCCGCCGCGCTATCGATCACCACCTTGGTGGCCATGCGCGCTACTCCCGCGAATTCCGGCCGCCGCACGAGGCGCGCGCTGCGGCACCACAGCATCACCGGCAGATCGGGAACCGCCAGGGGCAGGATGAGCGGGGCCAGGTCGGTAAGCGCGGCGTCGCTCGCCGTGATTTCGATCTGCTCGCAGCAGATCTGCCGGCGCTGTCCGAAGGGCTTCCAGCACTGCTGGTAGACGCGATGGGTGAGTGCGCGCTCGCCCTCGCCCTGCAAGCGGATGAGGATGGCGCGCGCCGGGTGCTCCGGCATCAGCCCGGCGATGGTCTCGCCCAGCGCTCCGGCATCGTCGGCGGCTTCGGCAATCACCACCAGCGTCAGAGAGCAGGCGCGCAGCACGCCGGCGTCGCCCTGCTTGCCTTCCTGCGTCCAGAGCGCGGCCAGTTCCTTCAGGATCGTGTCCGGCGCGACGGTGGCGCTCATTACGGCTTCCTCCACACGTGGCCGCGGCGCGCCAGCATCTCATCGGCGGCGGCCGGTCCCCAGCTACCGGCGGCGTAATTGGGAAAATCGGCTTTGGCTTCGCGCCACGCGTTCTGGATGGGCTCCACCACGCTCCAACTGGCCTCCACCATGTCCTGCCGGGTGTACAGCGTGGGGTCGCCAGTGATGGCGTCGAGCAGCAGCGTCTCGTAGGCCGAGGGCGAGCGCTCGCCGAAGCTGGAACCGTAGTTGAAGTCCATCGAAACCGGACGCAGCGTCATGCCGGAACCGGGACGCTTGGAGAGAAACTTGAGCGAGATGCCTTCCTCGGGCTGGATGCGCAGGATCAGCAGGTTCACGCTCGTCTCGCCCGAGTCCTGGTTGAATAAGTGGAGCGGCGCGGTATTAAACTGGATGGCGATCTCACTTACGCGCTTGGCGAGCCGCTTGCCGGTCCGCACATAGAATGGCACGCCCTCCCAGCGCCAGTTATCCACGAAGAAAGTCGCGGCGGCATAAGTGTCGGTCCGCGAGTTAGGGTCCACGCCCTCCTCCTGGCGGAAGCCGGGGAAGTCCTGGCCGCCGATGCGCGCCGGTCCGTATTGGCCGGACACCGCATTCTGCCGGACCTCGTCGGCGGTCATGGGGCGAATCGAGCGCAGCAGTTTGGACCGCTCGTCGCGCACGCTGGTGGCCCGGAAGCTGGCACACGGTTCCATGGCGATGGTGGCCATCACCTGCAACAGGTGGTTCTGAATCATGTCGTCCAGTGCGCCGGCCTCCTGATAATAAGCGCCGCGGCCTTCCACGCCGATCGATTCCGCCCCGGTGATCTGCACATGGTTCACATAGCGCCGGTTCCAGAGCGGCTCGAAGATGCCGTTGCCGAAGCGAAAGGCCAGGATGTTCTGCACCGTTTCCTTGCCCAGGTAATGGTCGATGCGGTAGACGGCGGTTTCATCGAAGACTTCGTGCAGGCGGTCGCTCAATTCGCGCGCGCTGGCCAGGTCGTGCCCGAAGGGCTTTTCCACCACCAGGCGCCGCCAGCCGCTTCCCTTCCCCAGCCCCGCCGCGCCGATGCCGTGGGCGATGGGCGCGTACTGGCTGGGCTGCGTGGAGAGATAGAACAGCGCGTTGCCGCCGGTGTGGCGCTCGCTTTCGATCTGCCCCAGTTTTTCGCCCAGGCGCTGATAGAGCCCGGCGTCGCCGATATCGCCGGACACATAGAACAGGCCGCGCGCGAATGCCGCCCACACGTCGCTATCGAGCTTGGTATCCTCGCTGAACTGCTCCACGCTGGCGCGCATCTTTTCGCGGAAGGCATCGTCGGAAAGCGGCGTGCGCGAGATGCCGACGATGGCGAATCCCGCGGCAAGCCGGCGGTCGAAGGCGAGCCGGTAGAGCGCGGGCAGCAGTTTGCGCTTGGTGAGATCGCCATTGGCGCCGAAGATGACGATGACGCACTCGGGGACCTGACGTTCGAAACGCAGCGGATCCTGGAACGGGTTCTCGATGGGCATTCAGTCCAACATATCATGGGCGGCGCGGCGGCCCGGGTGCGGACGGCTACAAGCGTGCGCGACATGGAAGTGGGGGAATCGTCGAAGCGCCGGCCAGTCTAACGAATCTGAGAGTACCCTCTACTGACAGGCACCGGTTGGTTGGGGGGGTGGGTGAGGTTCGAGGGATGCGGTTCAACGCAGAGGCGCAGGGAACGCAGAGGAAGCACAGAGCTGTATGCCACGGACTCGGTCCGAGGTGGAATGGGCTGGGAAACCTGAGAAGAATGCCCCCACGAATGGGGGCGGCCCAAAGGGCACCCCGCCTAAAAGGCTACTCCACAGGAAGGCATTTTGAGCCACCTTTGCGTCAAGCAGCCACAAGCACTTGGGCGGCCAGGAAATCGCGATTCAAGCGGCGAAGAATTTCCGCGCGCTGCGCAGGCTCGGGGTGACCGTTCGTAAGACCATCGATACCGCGATTGCTACCCGATGCATCGAAAGCGGGTATGACCTGCTGCACAACGACCGGGATTTCGATCCGTTCGCGAAGCACCTCGGCCTGCGCGTGGCGGTCTGACAACCCGCCTGTGGGAGGAGAGTCGCGGCAGGTGGGCGAATCACGACTCATGGGAACTTGTGCGGCGTGGCAACCACCAATCGAGCGCGCGGGTTGGCAGGCGGAAGCGCCTGCCCCACCAACTGTCTGTCCCTCGATCCTGCGACAATGGAACAAATGCACGAGACCGCCCTGTGTCCCGCCCGCATAGTCTGGGAATATCTGCAACTCAAGCACGACCCCATTCCTGCCGACGTAATCGTCGTCTTCGGGACCAACGATCTCCGCGTCGCCCGCTTTGCCGCCCGCCTCTATCACGAAGGTTTCGGGCGCAGCCTCGTTTGCACTGGCGGCATGGCCCACCAGGGTGACCTGCTGGCCACGAACTGGCACAAGACCGAAGCCGAAATGTACGCGGACGAGGCCGTCGCCCTCGGCGTCCCCCGTGACCGGATCATGGTTGAGCCGCGGGCCGCCAACACGGCTGAGAACGTCCGCTTCACCCGCGAACTGCTGTGCCGCAACGGCGGTCACCCCCGCAACGTGGTCCTCGCCACCAAGCCCTTTATGCAGCGTCGCGTCTGGGCGACCATGGCGGTCGAGTGGCCCGAGGTTCCCGCCTCTCTCGCCTCGGAACGTATGACCCTGGACGAATACTTCACCGAAGACCTGCCCCCCGAGAAGGTGATCCCCATCATGCTTGGCGACTTGCAGCGGGTATGGATCTACGGCCGGCGGGGATGGTCCGCCGCCCAAATCGTCCCGCCCGAGGTGATGGAGGCCTACCGCGAGTTGAAGGCGCTCGGTTTCACGCAGCAACTGCTTCCGGAAGACTGACCCGCGTCAGACGCGATACCCCCGTTACAATCGGGGAGGACATGTTTTCCTCCCGCTTCCATTGGGACGTGCGGCCTAACCGCCTCACCCGGGCACTCGCCGCCAAGCGCGCCGCCGGGGCGCGCGTCCTCGACCTCACGGAATCCAACCCCACCCACGCCGGCCTGCACTACCCAGGCGAAATCGTGCGCGCGTTTGCCGACGATCGCATGCTGGCCTACGAACCCGCGCCCGCGGGAACGCCCGCGGCGCGCGCGGCGGTGAGCGCCTGGTACGCGGCGCGCGGCCACACGGCGCCGGTGGAGCGCATCCTGCTCACCGCCAGCACCAGCGAGGCCTACGCCTACCTGTTCAAACTGCTGACCGACCCCGGCGACGAGGTCCTGGTGCCGCGCCCATCGTACCCGCTGTTCGAGTTTCTGGCCGATATGGAATCGGTGGCCGTGCGCCAGTACCCGCTGGTGTATCACGGCGGCTGGAGCATCGATCTGCACGCGCTGGAGGCCGCGCTCACCACGCGCACGCGCGCCATCGTGGTGGTCAATCCCAACAATCCCACCGGGAGTTATGTGAAGCGCGGCGAATTGAGCGCGCTCACCGCCCTCTGCGCGCCGCGCGGTGTGGCGCTGATCTCCGACGAGGTCTTCGCCGACTATGCGCTAACGGAGGACGCCGACCGCGTGGCGACGCTGGCCGGCGTGGAAGAGTGCCTGGCGTTCTCCATGAGCGGACTTTCCAAGGTGGCCGGCCTGCCGCAGATGAAGCTGGGGTGGATGGTGGTCAGCGGTCCGGCCGCCCTGCGTGCCGAGGCGTGGGAGAAGCTGGAGTGGATCGCCGACACCTACCTTTCGGTGAGCACGCCCGTGCAATGCGCCGCCGCGCGGCTGCTGGCGGCGGGCGATGCAGTGCAGCGGCAGATCCGCGAGCGCGCGTCGGCCAACCTCGCCTTGGCGCGCGGCGCGGTGGCCGGGTCGCCGGCTAACATCCTGGCGGTGGAAGGCGGCTGGTACATCACGCTCCAGGTGCCGCGCACCCGCAGTGAAGAGGAATGGACGCTCGCATTGCTGGAGCACGCGGACGTGCTGGTGCAGCCCGGATTCTTCTACGATTTCGAAAGCGAAGCGTATCTGGTGGTCAGTTTGTTGACCGCGCCGGAAATTTTCCGCGAAGGGCTGGCGCGTTTGGTGGGAAGGGTGAAGGCAACCGCTCCCTGACCCGGCAGAGCCGGAACCAAGCAGGGAAGACGTGGCTGCGCGAAGAATGCCCCCATGAATGGGGGGCATGGCAGCCTAAAAGGCTACTCTACAGGGGTGCGGGAAGATCCTTCCAATTCCGGCAAGAATTCAGCTCGGTAGGTACTGACGGTCGCGGCTCGGATCGGCGCATCACCGGCCGCTGTACTTCTTCCAGATCGCCGGGTCGGCCAGCATCTTAATGAACAGCCCGCCGACTACCGACCGTGCCTGAAATCCCTGCTGCTTGGCCGTCTTGGTGTCGTACCAATCGGTGAGCGGCACGCGGCTGGCGGAATCGTTGGCGAACTGCCACGCCGGCGCCACGATCTTCTCGAAATCGGCGGCGTTGGTGGCGAGCGTGGCGGTCCACACCACCCAATCGAGCTTGGTGTAGTCCTTGCGGTTGTCCAGCGGCAAGCCGAATTGATTTTGCCTGGTGAGGTAAAACGCAATCTCTTTTTGCGCGATTTCGGCGGGGAACAGATTCAGGCCGAGCAATCGATCCCACACCAGGTTGTACTTCTGACTCCACGTGCCAGGCTTGTCGAAGGCCAGCTTGTAGTGGTCGCCCTCGGCCGCCAGGCCCGTCCACTTGCCAGCGAACTCCTGCGCCATGTTGCGGTAGCGCGCGGCATCCTGCGCGTGGCCCGTCATGCCAGCCAGTTGCGCGTACGCGCCCAGCGCCAGGATGGCCTTGATGGAGAGATTCGCGTTGTGCGCCAGGTGTCCGGCGAAATCGTCGGTGGAGAGCTGGTTTTCCGGATCGAGCCCCTTCTCGCTCAGGTACTCGGCCCACTTCGTCACTTGCGGCCAGTAGCGCGCCGCGTAATCGGCGTTGCCTTCCACGCGCGCCAGCGCGGCCAGCAGGATCAGCATATTGCCGCTCTCTTCCACCGGCATCTGGTTTTCCTCGGTGCGTTCGCCGCCGCCGTAGACCTGCCCGTTGGCCTGCGGGTAGGTGCCCAGATCGTGCGGCGCGAAGGGAAAGCGCCAGCGGTCCATGCGCGCGTAATCCATCACGGGCTGAAGCTGCGCCTTCATGAGGCGCGGGCTGAAGAGCAGGGCGAAGGGCGCACTGGGGTAAATCACGTCCACCGTGGAGATGCAGCCGTTCGAGAAGTTCTCCTTGGGGAAGTAGAGGGCGGTGCCGTCGGTATCGGCCACCAGTTTGTGAGCGGCCAGCGTCTGCCGGTAGGCCAGCACGGCGAGTTGCGCGTACTTTTCGCCGCCGGCCTGGCGCAGATCGGACATCAGTTCGGTGTCGAAGCGCATGGCGCGCACGAGGAGCGCATCGTGCTCGCGGCGCGCGCTGCGGACGAGGTCGGCGGCGGTCGCGCCGTTGCGCCGCCACCACGCCCGTTCGCGGCGCTCGAAGTACTCGATGCCATAGAGATCGTCGTACGCCAGCATCAGGTAGCGCGTGACCGGCCTCGCGCTCACCTGGCCGAGCGCCACGCTGTAGGCCAGCACGGGACCGCCGCGCCGCACGTCGCCCAACTCGTCGGAATCGGGCAACCGGCCGGAGGCATCGAAGGCGGCGCGCGCCTGCGCGCGGTCGCCGGCGAATGTGGTGACGCCCTCGGCCCGGTCGGCGGCCAGGTAGAGGTAGCCCCAATCGATGCGCAGATCGTCGCCGCGTTTGGCCAGCACGGGTTGCTCGCGCGAGCCCATGCGCAGCAGGGGAAGTCCGTCGAGCTGGTAGCGCGCGGCCAGCACGGCCTGGTCTGGTGTGTTGACGACCAGGTCGCTGGCGGCATCGAAATAGATCTCCACCGCGTGCACGCGGCCGTCGCTGGAGGCGGCGGTCCATTGGAGGTAGGTGAGCGGGCGGGAGAGCACGTCGAGATCGCCGGGCAGCGCCGGAGTGAAGAACGTGAGGCCGACGGTCACGCCCGCGCCGGCGAAATCGTAGATGGTGCGCGTGGGCAGGACTTCCAGGCGCGTCTGCGCCAGCTCGTTGCCCGCCTGGCGATCGCGGCCCATGATGCGATAGCTCTGGCCATCGATGCGCGCGTAGGCGGTGAGCGTATTCGGCTTGCCCGTCCAGTGTTTCGTGCCGTCGCCATTGAGGCGGTCGGCCATCGACCAGATGCTGAAATAGGGATCGTGCGCCACCAGCGGAACGGCCGGAGGACGCATCTGCGCCGCGGCGCCTAGCGCGCCGAGCAGCAGGAGAGCGGGACAACGAGTCATACCAACAGAGTGGCATAAAGGAAGCCGCCCGGCGGCGCGGCTTCCCGAGGAGAACGCCCGGTTAGAAGTACAACTTGGCGGCGAACTGCAATTGGCGAGGCGAGTTGATCTGGCTTCCGGAGCCCGTCAGCACGCCGAAACTCTGGCTTTGAAGCTGGGTGGAGGAACCGTCGCCAAAGCGGACGCGGTTCAGAACATTGAAGGCTTCCGCGCGGAATTCGAGGCGGAGGGCCTCGCGAATGGGAAAGGTGCGGGTGACGGACAGATTCTCGTTCAGATTCGGGAAGAGGCGGACCTTGGGATTGTAGCGGGTGTCGTTACCCAAGGCGTTCAGAGCCGTTCCGCTGCCCTGTGTGGGGAAGGGACCGGTCCCGTAGGGCACGAAGAAATTGTCCTTGCCGGGATCGAAGCCGCCGTTCCAGGTTGGTTGCCATCCGCTGTAGGAGGTAATGTATGGCGGCACGCGTCCGGCGGCGCTATTGGCGTAGATGGGGAGCGTGTACGAAGTGCTGATGCCGACGGGCGTGCCGCTATCGTACACGTTGATGAGGGCCATGCGCCAATTGCCGATGATCCAGGCGGCGGGGCCCTTCTGAAGCCACTGACGTCCTTTGCCGAACGGCAGATCGTAGACGCCGGCAAATTTAAAGTCGTGGGTCACGTCGAACTGGCCGATGGATTTTTCCAGACCGCGATTGAAAAAGTCGGCGGCGTACTGCACGCCCCACGCCGTATCGGAGTCGGTCAGGATCTTGGAAAAGACGTAAGATGTCTGGAACGTCAAACCGGAACTCACGCGCTTGGTGGCCTTGGCGATCAGGGCATGATAGGTGGAATGGCCGCTGTGATCGCCCTGGCCGGCATAAGTGTCGATGTAGGTGTATTGGGGGAACGGGGGCAGGGCCTGGGCCACGGTGGCGCGCGAGCCCCAAAGGGCGTTGAAGGTGGGGAAGGGCGCGGCAATCCCCGCCGCGTTGGCGGTGGCCGAGCCGACCAGGCTGTTGAGCACCGTGATGCTCTGGGCCATGGTGCCGAATGCGGTGAGATACTTCGGGCTGATCTGGTTGTACTGCAACAGTTCCGACTGCAGGTGCGAGCCCAGCACGCCGTTGTAGCCAATCTCGGCCACCATCGAACCAGTGATCTGCCGTTGCAGGGAGAAGTTTAAATTGTCGAAAGCGGGCAGTTTGGTGGTCTCGTTGCCCTGGAACCAGGCGACGCTGGTCCCATTGGAAACCGATGGGTTGATGAAGGGTGGCGCCGTCCACGCGGGCACACCCTGGTCCATGATGTAAGTGGGAAGAACGCCGGAGGAGCTGTTGCTGAAGGTTTGGGTGAGCGTGAATCCCGAGTTATGGGTGGATCCGCTGACCGAGACGAGCGAGCCGAAAGACCGCGCATAAGAAGCGCGAATCACGGTTTTCGAGTCCATGGAGTAAGCCAGACCGGTGTGCGGACCGAAGCCTTTCGTCCACATGTCGGCGAGCATACGGCTGCCCACGCGTCCCGTGCCGCTGCCGGCGAAAAGGACGGCGCCCGGAATGCCGCCCGCCGCCGGGTTCGGCGTGGTGGGCCCGAAGTCGGACCAACTGTCGTTCAGCCCGGTGGGCGGCAGGTTGATGTCGTAGCGGAGGCCGATGTTCATCACCAGCTTGGGTGAGATGCGCCAATCGTCCTGGATATAACCGGCGAAGTAAGTGAACTGTTGGCCGATAAAGCGGACGGTGTCGATCTGGCCGCTGTCGGCCTGACCCAGCAGAGAGCCTCTTCAGCGCCGCTTCCGTCAAGGCCCTGGGCGTTTTCCAGTCCGGTGGTGCCCTGACGTCAGCGCTCCGGCCGAGGTGACCCATTTGCTGAAGTCGGAGGCCAGATCGAACGGGGTTCTGACCGTTCCGCCGACCACCAGCGGCAGATCGTTGACCAGCTTGTTCTGCAGCGTGGTGCTGGATTTCGCGTCCTCGGTCTGCAACTGAACCGCCGAAGCCTGGACCTCGATGGCCTGCGTGGGAGATCCCACTTCGAGCGTCACATCGGCCCGCACGGTCTGGGCGGCATCGAGCGCGAGGCCGCGCACTTCCGACGTTTTGAAGCCTTCCTTGGTGACCCGCACGGTGTAGGTACCGGCCTGCAGGCTGGGTGCGTTGTACTCGCCGGCATCGTTAGTGGTAGCCGCCAAGGAGACGTTGGTGGCCTGGCTGACGATGGCGATCCTGGCATTCGGAACCGTGGCTCCGGAACTATCGTGGACCACGCCGGTAATGGATCCGCGTTCGGACTGGCCGAACAGCGAGGCCGCGGGCAGCATCAAAAGAAGGGTCGCAACCGAGGCCCGGGCAACAACCGATAGCTTCATGGGTATCCCTCCCCTGAACGGCCGGAAGGTGTCAGCCGCGCAATGGGATCTACGCCGCAACAGGGCTTCGTGCGGGGCTTCGTGCGGTGTGTGGGCGGGCGCACGAAGCGGGTCACGCGGTGGACGCGCGAAAGGAGGATAATACCCGCATGAAGCGCTTCCGAAATTCCGTTTGTCTCACGCTCGCCTTCGGCGCCTGGGCTCTGCCCATGCTGACACCTGCGCCCGCCCGCGCGCAGTTGTGGACCTGGTCCCGCGAGCAGATGGTCGAATACACCCCGGCCTGGACCGGTGAACGGTTCGCCGATGGGCGGCCCAAGGTTTCCGATGGTCTGCTGCAAAGGGCCCGCGGTCTTTCCAACGAAGAGATCACGATCAACTGGGGCGGCGACGCCGCGCCCGGCGGACGGGGTGGTGGCGCCGCCGGTGGCGCCGGTGGCGGCCGCGGCAACCCCTACGGCCAGTACACCGACGGCTGGCAGGTTCTCCATCCGACCAAGAAAATGGTGGGCCGGGCCTTCACCCTGGCTTTCATGCCGGCGCGCCCCGACCTGGATGCGGTGGTCAACGCCAAGGCTCGGGCGAAAGGCATCGACCGCCTGGGAAACCAGACCGCCATCGACATGTTACAGCCCGGCGATGTGCTGGTGGTGGACTTATGGGGAAAGAAGGAAGGCGGCACGATCGTCGGCGACAATCTTTTCCACTACATCATGCGGGCCACCAAGGGAACCGGCCTGGTGGTGGATGGCTCCATGCGCGATCTGGAGGGCATCATGGAAATGGAGATGCCGGCTTACTACCGGAGCATGCATCCGAGCGCTATCAGCGGCGCCTCGGTGGCGGCGATCAACGTTCCGGTGCGGATCGGCAACGTCACCGTGATGCCCGGCGATGTGGTGATTGGGGATCCGGAGGGCGTCTCCTTCGTTCCGCCGCAGTTTATCGAAGGAATCGTGGATCGGGCCGACACCACCCATGTTCACGACGAGTGGACCAAGAAGAAGTTCGACGAAGGCACATATAAGTCCACCGACATCTACGGCGCTCCACACGATCCGGCGTTGATCAAGGAATACCAGGAGTATCTCAAGAAGCGCCTGGAAGAAATCCGCAAGAACAACCCGAAATAGGCTTGGGCGGATGGCGATTGGCTGAACGAAGAATGCCCCGAAGAATCGGGTCATGGCAGCCTGAAAGGCTACTCTACAAGGCAGCAGTGCTATTCTGGTGGTTTGACCCGCCTAGTTTTGTTCGGAATGCCACTGCTGTGCCTCGCGGCGTCCAATGCCGCTGCCCAGCCCACGGTCCTGCTGGACGCCATGTCCCAGGAGCTAAACCGTAACTTCAGCACTCTCAAGGAGAAGGCCGATCCGCCTCCATACTTCCTGAGCTACGAGATCACCGAGGGGGAATACCGTTCGGTGTCGGGCACGCTGGGCACGTTGGATGCCACCAACGCCGGCAAGAACCGCTCGTTGGACGTCTCCGTCCGTGTGGGCAGCCCGAAGCTGGATAACTACCACCGGGTGCGCGGCGATCGGGGGGCAGGGGTCACCTCGGGGGTGCTCATTTCCTTCGAGGACAACGTCAACTCCATCAAGCGGCGGCTGTGGCTGGATACCGACCGCGCCTATCGCGCGGCGGCGGAGCGACTGATCCGCATCAAGACCAACAGCCAGGTCAAGGTGGCCGAGGCGGACGACTCCGACGATTTCTCCGCCGAGCCGGCGGCCAGTTTCGTGCAGGTTCCGGGCAAGCTGAAATTCAGCGAGGCGCAGTGGCAGGAAAAGATCCGCCGGTACTCGGGCCGCTTCCAGAATTATCAGAGCGTGCTGACCTCGCACGTGTCCGTGCTGTGCCAGACGGACACGCGCTACCTGGTGAATTCCGAAGGCACGCGGGTGGCCCACGGGCGCGGCTTCGCGCGCATCGTCATCGACGCCACGGCCAAAGCCGCGGACGGCACCGACGTGAATTCGTTTGAAACATTCGAAGCGGTGGATGAATCGGGGCTGCCGGACGACAAGGTCGTGCTGGCGGCCATCGACCGCGTGGCCAACGACGTCTCCAATCTGCTCAAGGCCCCCGAGGCCGAACCCTTCGTGGGCCCGGCAATCTTCTCCGGGCGCGCCGCCGGCGTCTTCTTCCACGAGATCTTCGGCCACCGCGTGGAAGGGCACCGGCAGAAGGACGAAAGCGAAGGGCAGACGTTCACCAAGAGCGTGGGGACCAAGGTGCTGCCCGACTTCCTCAGCGTGATCTTCGACCCCACGCGGCGCAAGGCCGCGGGCATCGACCTCAACGGCTGGTACGACTACGACGATGAAGGCGTCAAGGCGCGGCCGGTCACGGCGGTGGACAAGGGCGTACTGAAGACGTTCCTGATGTCGCGCTCGCCCATCAAGGGCTTCGATCAATCCAACGGGCACGGGCGGCGGCAGCCGGGATTGGAAGTGGTGTCGCGGCAGAGCAACCTGCTGGTGGAATCCACCCACGCGGTTTCCGACGCGCGGCTGCGGCAGATGCTGCTCGCCGAGGTCAAGAAACAGAATAAGCCGTATGGCTTATATTTCCGCGATATCATGGGCGGGTTCACCACCACGCAGCGCGCCGGTTTGCAGGCGTTCAAGGTGATCCCGGTGATCGTCTACCGGGTGTACGCCGACGGGCGTCCGGACGAACTGGTGCGCGGGGCCGATATCGTGGGCACGCCGCTTTCCAGCTTTTCCAAAATCCTGGCGACGTCGGACAAGCAGGAAGTCTTCAACGGCTACTGCGGCGCGGAATCGGGCAGCGTGCCGGTATCCGCCGTGTCGCCGGCGATTCTGGTATCGGAGATCGAGATCGAGAAGAAGGCCAAGGCGAACGACCGGCCGCCGCTTCTGCCCGAGCCCACCAGCATGGAGAACAACAAGGGAGTCGCGAAATGAGGCGGCTCCCGTTAGCTGTGGCGGCGGGCCTGGCGGCGCTGGGGATGCGGAGCGTGTCGAGCGCGCAAGCGCCTCCGGCCGACCCGATTTTCCAGGCGATGCGCGACGAGATCGCCCGCGCGCGCACGCTCTCGCTGGCCAACCTGGAAGCGCCCTACTTCGTGGAGTACGAGATCGACGAGCAGGAGAGCTTCACGGTGTCGGCGAATCTGGGCGGCCTGCTTTCGCGGCGCAAGGAACGCTTCCGCTCGCCCGACGTGCAGGTGCGCGTGGGCGATTACAAGTTCGACAACGGCAACTTCGCGGCCGGATTCGGCGGCGGGTCGCGCTACGATCTGGAACGGTTTCCGCTGGAGGATTCCTACCCGCTCTTTCGGCGCTACTTCTGGCTGATGGCGGATTCGGCGTACAAATCGAGTGTGGAAGCCATCTCGCGCAAGCGGGCGGCCATGCGCAACATGCAGCAGGGCGAGCAGCTCAACGATTTCGCCCATGCCGAGCCGGTGAAATCGGTGCGGCCCATCAAGCGGCTGGTGTTGGACGAGGAGCAATGGGCGTCGCGGGTGCGGAGCTTGTCGGCGATTTTCGCGCAGTATCCCGACGTCAAGAATTCGGGCGTGGAACTGGAGGCGAGCGAGGGCGGCCTGGACCTGTTGAACTCCGAGGGCACCGAAGTGCGCGAACCGGAGAGCGTGGCGACCCTGCGGGCGCGCGCGCTGGCGCAGGCGGCGGATGGAATGAGTCTGCGCGACGCGGTGACGTTCCACGCAGTGGACGTTGTGCATCTGCCTCCGGAAGCCGAAATGCGCCGCGGCATCGCCGAACTGGCGGAGAACGTGGTGGCGCTGGCCAAGGCGCCCAAAGGCGAGGATTACAGCGGTCCGGTGCTGTTCGAGGGGCTGGCGGGCGCGCAGATTTTCGCCGAGGTGCTGGCGCGCAATCTGACGCTCACGCGGCGCCCGGTGGGTGGGGGCGGCCGCGGCGGCGGGGCGCAGGACAGCGAACTCGAGGGGCGCATGGGGGCGCGCGTGCTGCCCGAGACGTTCGACGTGGTGGACGACCCCACGCAGAAGGAATGGCGCGGCCGTCCGCTGTTCGGCAGTTATACGGTGGACCGCGAAGGCGTGGCGCCGAAGCCGCTCCGGCTGATCGAGAAGGGCGTGCTGAAGAATTATCTGCTGACGCGGCAGCCGGTGCGCGGGTACGAAGGCTCCAATGGGCGCGCGCGCCTGCCCGGCAGCTTCGGGTCCAGCGCGGCCGTCATCAGCAACCTGTTTGTGAGCACGAGCGAGCCGGTGACGGTGGCGGAGATGAAGAAGCAGCTCATCGAGCTGTGCCGGACGCGCAACAAACCTTACGGGATCATCGTGCGCAAGATGGATTTCCCTTCGACGGGCGGCATGGATGAAGTGCGCCGACTGATGGCGGGGCAGCAGGGCGGCCGGCCGGTGAGCATGCCGATCCTGGTCTACAAGATTTATGTGGACGGGCGGGAGGAACTGGTGCGCGGCATGCGTTTCCGCGGATTCGGCGTGCGTTCGCTGAAGGACATCCTGGCGGCGGGGGACGATAGCGGGGCCTTCGAGTACATGAACAGCAGCGCGCCGTTGGCGTTGGTCGGCGGCGCCGGCTTCACGGCAGAGACCTGCGTGGTGGCCCCCTCGATCCTGATCGACGACCTGGAATTGCATCCGGCGGAAGAAGAACTTCCCAAGTTGCCGGTGGTTTCCGCGCCGGATATGACGCGGTAGGGGAGAGGGCTTTGCTGCGGCTGCTGGGCCGGTACATTTTTCGCGAGATCTTCTCGAGCGCGCTGCTGGGCACGCTGCTGGCCACGTTCATTCTCTACCTGCGCCAGGTGGACCCGATCTTCGAGATGCTGGTGAAGAGCACCACGGCGAATACGCGCCTGGTGCTACAGTTGTTCGCGCTGGCGCTTCCGGGCGTGCTGCCGTTCACCATTCCGTTCGGCGTGCTGGTGGGGATCCTGATCGGGCTGGGCCGGCTGGCGGCGGACGGGGAAATCACGGCGATGCGGGCGGCGGGTATTTCCAGCCGCAAAGTGATCGCCCCGGTTCTGTTGTTTGCCGCCATGGGCACGGGCGTGGCAGCGCTGGCCACGCTGCGCCTGACGCCGTACTGCATCCACCGATACACCGACATCAAGAACCAACTGGAGGCCACGCAGCTCAGCGCCGATGTGACGCCGCGCGTGTTCGTGGAAAATTTTCCCAATACGATTCTCTACGTGGGCGACGTCCGCCCGGGAGAGTGGCGCAATATTTTCGTGGCCGATGTCTCGCCGCCGGAGAAGCGGACCAGCGGCATGCGCGACAAGGCGCAGGGACCGATGATCACGGTGGCGGAGGAAGCCGTCGCCGTCCCCGACCTGAAGAATAATCGCATGGAGCTTTCGCTGCGCAATTATTCCACCCACGAAGTAGCCAAGGACCAAGTGGCGCACGATACCGTGGCCCCCAACGGCCAGCAGGCGCTGGACGCTTCCCCGCCCTCCTGGACTCCGCTACGCTCAGTGGGCATGGGCACGCGCCAGTTGATGGCGTACCCGCCCGACAAACCGGACTGGATCGAGTACCAGATCGAGCTCCACCGCCGCTTCGCCCTGCCGGTGGCGTGCCTGATGCTGGCCATGGTGGGGATTCCGCTGGGCATCGCCACGCGCAAGGGTGGACGGGCGTCCGGGTACGTCACGGCGATCTTCGTGGCCTTCTTCTGCTATTACCTGGCGTTTGTTTCGCTGCTCGGACTGGCGCGCCAGAAGACGCTGCCGGTGCCGGTGGCGCTGTGGCTGCCCAACGCGGTGTTCTTCGTGGCGGGGCTGATTTTTCTGGCGCGCCTGGAAAAGCCGGGCGACAGCGATTTCTTCGGCGACCTGCGCGCCCGCGTGGCGGACTCCTTCAAGGGGTTGAAGGCCCGCTTGGTGGGGGCGAACGGCTCGGGTATCGCCTCCTGGCGGCTGCCCCTGCTGCCGCAATTAGTGGACACCTACATCCTTTCCACGTTCCTCTCCTACCTGGTGCTGATGTTATCCAGCTTTGTGTCGCTGGTGCTGATTTTCAACTTTTTCGAACTGATCGGCGACATGCTGCGCAATAACATCTCGCTGTGGAAGATGTTCACCTACCTTTTCTTCCTGACGCCGCAACTGATCTACGACTTGCTGCCCCCCAGCGTGCTGGTGGCGGTGCTGGCGGCTTTCGGCGTGATGAGCAAGCAGAACGAGATCATCGCGTTCAAGGCGTGCGGGGTGAGTTTGTACCGCCTGGCGGCGCCGATCCTGATCGGAAGCACGCTGTTGAGCGGCGGATTGTTCGCGTTCGATTTCTACTACGTGGCCAACGCCAACCGCAAACAGGATGCGTTGCGCGACGAGATCAAGGGCCGCGCCACACAGACTTACCTGAGGCCGGACCGTAAGTGGATCATGGGTTATAACTCCTCGCGCATCTTCAATTACAAATTCTTCAATGCCGCCGGCGAAGAGAGCGCGATGAACGAGGCCAGCGTCTTCGAACTGGAGCCGAAGACCTTCCGCCTGCAGCGGCAGATCTACGCCCGCCTGGCTCACTGGAGCGCTCCGCTGAAAACCTGGGTATTCGAGGACGGCTGGACCTGCGAATACAAAGGCGCGTTCTGTAACTCGTACACTCCGTTTCAGGCGACCACTTTCCGCGAACTGACCGAGCCGCCGGACTATTTTCTGAAGGAAGCGCTGCAGGACACGCAGATGAACTTCCTGCAGCTCGACCATTACATCAAGGACCTGACGCAGAGCGGCTTCGAAGGCACGGTCAAGCTGCAGGTGCGGCTCTTCCGCAAGTTTTCGGTGCCGCTGTTCGCGCTGATGATGGCGATGATCGCCATCCCCTTCGGCTTCCTGGTGGGCAATCGCGGCGCCATGGCGGGGGTGGGCCTGAGCATCGGGATCGCGGTAGGCTATATCGGCATCGGCCAGTTATTCGAGAAGTTAGGCGACGCGGGCCAGTTACAGCCGGTGATGGCCGCGTGGGGTCCGGACGTGGTCTTCGCCCTGGCCGGGGCGTACCTGCTGCTGAGGATGCGGAGCTAGCGGTAGCGGCTCATTCCGCATCCGTCTCCTCAAAGCCCGCCGCAACCAGATCCGGAGCGTTGAAAACCCGATCTATCGATGGGCCACTACCACCGATTTCGACTCTGCCGACGCCGACCCTCTCCAGGCTTTCCGTGACAGCAGCGATTTGAGGATCCGGAAGGTGGAGAGCTCTCATGGTTTTCTTGAGTCCGGAAGCTTTGAGGGTTCTTGTCGCGAACTCGACTCCCCGATGGTGCAGGGGGCGGGCACGCAGCCGGTACACACCGCCGCCTACCGTCAGGGCCTGGACCACATAGGGCCGCTCCTCGTAATCTCCGAAGCGATTGATGACGACTGTGCCTCCATCGGGAAAGACAGCCTGTATCTGAAGCGCGCCACCGACGGCGTGAATATAGTTTCGCAGGGTGCTGAGATACATGTCCGCGCGCTGCTCGATACGGGAGATCGAACTCTGCGGGACGTCCAGCATTTCGGCAATGTCGGTTTGGGTGAGCTGCCTGGCGCTGCGAAGTTCTTCGAGAGCCATTCGCTGAAGCTCTTCACCTACGCGCCGCCGATTATCGGCGACGCTCGCGGGATCCATCTTTGCCTGAAGTTCCTTGAAATTGCGTGCCATACGTTACTCTCCATCCCCCAACTCCCGCAGGTGCCGGTCGTAGATGGCGTCCGCGAGGGGTACATACTCCTCATACCAGCGATTGTGGCCTATTTTGCCGCCGCCAATCAGCAGTATTGCGGCCCGGCGTGCGTCGAACGCATAGAGAACCCGATACGGCCGCCCCGCATGCTGAATGCGCAACTCCCGCATGTGCGCGTGACGCGACGTCTCCACGCCCGAAGAATGAGGCATCTTCAACGTGGGACCGACTTGCTGCAGAAGTCTGACGGTAAAGTCAACGCTCTTCTGTTCCGCGGCGGTCAGGCTATCCCACCACTCGCCGAACTCATCGGAGAACTCGACTTCCCAAGCCACACCCACAGTCTGTCATACACGACATTATGTCGTCAACGGTATAATCTCAAGGCTTACCGGGGCTGGAGAAAAGGTTCGGGGAGAGTCAGCGGCTTCACGCTTTTGGAGCGGCGCGGATGTCCTTGAGCAGCCGGAAGAGATGGTAGGGATCGCTGGGCGACGAGACGAAGTCGAAGCGCGCATAGAACGACCTGGCCGCATCGTCTTTGGCGTGAACCGCAAATGCCCGGATACCGGCAATGTCCGCGGCCTGCAAGGTGCGCAGCATGGCGTCCTTGAGGAGGCCACTGCCGAGTCCTTTGCCTTGCCAGGAGATCGCCACCGCCAGGCGAGCCAGCAGCATGACCGGCACGGGATGACGGGCAAGGCCCTTGGTCAGGCGCTCAGGCGCATCGCTGTACTCCACCTGGCCGACCACGAGCGTGTGGTAACCGGCGACGGCTTCATCCGCCAGGGCAACATGGGTCTGTGAAGCTCCCGCCTGCTGATTCTGCAACGCGTACCGTATCAGGAAGCGGTTGAGAGGTTCCCGGCCACAGTCAAACGTATCGACAGAGTGGCCGCGCTGCAACTTCTCGATGCGGAGCGCGGTCACCTAAATCCCGCCGCGCTCGAACACGCTGGGCTTGCGGAGAAGCCTGGCAAGCCTCGGCGCCGGCCGGGGCGGGGCCACGAGCGCCGCCTGGAAGGCTGCCCACTTGTCGGCGCTCAAGGGGAAGCGCCGGCGATCGGGCAGAGTCTCCTCGGCGCGGGCCAGGGCGCTCTCGAGGACGAATTCGCTCACCGAGCGGTGCGCCGCCAGCGCGGCGGACTGGAGGGTCCGCTTGGCCGACGGCGTCAGCCGGAGGTCGAGTTTCTGGTTGCGGGTTTCGGCGTTCGGCATACGAGTCCAGTATGGCACAGACTGCCAGACAATGTCATGACAGCGACGCGCAGGCGAAACCCTGGACCGCGGGCGCTTGATTCGTAGAGCGAAGAGCGGGTCCGGGGGGACCCGCGCGGACCAGGTATTGGCGTTAAGTTAACGGGCTGGTGGACCTCTCCCTGACAGGTTTCGTAACAGCTATCATCCTTCTAAACCCTGCGGCCTTACACGCGGGCATCGCTCTCAGCTTCCTCCATGAGGACTTCAGTGGCGTAATCCTGGATGTTCTCTCTGTCCCAAGAGTATGGTCTCTGAAAGCGGGGGATTTTATAGTATGCAGACGAGAGCATTGTCCGCAGGTCTTGGTCGGTTGATTCGATTTTCATATTTTCGGACCCACTTTCTCTTAATCGCATCGTCAGCCTAGCACGATGACAGATCGCCATGATGAAACCGTGTATAGCACGTTTCGGAAACCGCAATCGCGCCTCGCATGAGAGACGTCGCGCGGCCAATCGGCGGCACGGCCGAAGAGGAAAGGCCGCTAAGAACACATGTCCCTGGCTCGGCGAGCTACGGTGCGCCCGCATAGTGCCTGACGGTTGGCTGACGATGGCGACGGGCATATGCGCAGATTCGAGAACGGCAAACGGCTTTGTGGGAAACAACTCCGGCCCTGTCGCGAGGGATTTACCGATTCCCGACGAGAACAGTCTCGCGGCGACGGCCATTCACTAGCCAAGTCCCGACCGGGCTCTTATTTTAACGCCAATGCGCGGACCTGGGGGTCGGCCCCACCGCCTGTGCCGCCTCACATTTGCAGCGTCCCTACCAGGTCGGCGGCGCGCGCGATCTTGCCGCGCTGCAGAAAGTCTGACAGTTCACCGGCGATCCGCAAGGGCGACCGCGGATCCCAGAACGTCGCCGTGCCCACCTGCACGGCACTGGCTCCGGCGATCAGAAACTCGGCCGCATCTTCACCTGTGGCGATGCCGCCCAGCCCGATCACCGGGATCTTCACGGCGCGCGCCGCCTGATACACCAGGCGCAGGGCGATGGGCTTGATGGCTGGACCGGAGAGGCCGCCGAAGCCGGCGCCGATGCGCGGGCGCCGCGTGCGGGCGTCGATGGCCAGGCCGATGAACGTATTGACGAGCGAAAGGGCGTCGGCGCCGCTCTCTTCGGCGGCGCGTGCCAGCGGTTCGATGGCGGCGACGTTGGGCGAAAGCTTAACGATCACGGGCCGCGTGGCCACTCGCCTGGCCGCCGCCACCACTTCGCCGAGCAGCGCCGGGTCGCTGGAAAAGTAAATGCCTCCGCGCGAGGTGTTGGGGCAGCTCACGTTCAGCTCGTAGCCCGCCAGCCCCGGGTGATCGTTGAGCACGCGCACCACTTCCAGGTAGTCTTCCACCTGGTGGCCGAAGACGTTGGCGAAGACCGCCGTACGCAAGCGCGCCAGCGCCGGCAGCTTATCCCTGACGAAGGCGCGCACGCCGATATTCTGCAAGCCGATGGAGTTGATCATGCCGCCCTCGGTTTCGTACACGCGCGGCGGCGGGTTGCCTTCGATGGGGTCGCGCGACAGGCCTTTCACCACGAAGCCGCCGAGGGCGTTGAGATCCACCAGTTTAGCGAACTCCACGCCGTAGGCGAAAGTGCCGCTGGCGGCCAGCACGGGATTGCGCAAGGCGATGCCGCACAGGGTGGTGGTGAGGAGCGGCGTCATTCCCCGAAGGCCTCGCCCAGCACGCGTCCGTCCGAGGACGAAGGCGGCGCCACGCCCAGGGCGCGCGCCAGGGTGGGCGCCACGTCCACGGTGCGCACGGGAGATTCGAAAACCCCGGCAGGAAACTGCGGACCGTAGAAGCAGAGGGGGACGCGCACGTCGTAATTGTACAGCGACCCGTAGGAGATGCCGCGCTGCTGGCTGTAGTCTTCCACATACTCCGGCCGATAGGAGAGCATCACGTCGCCCGACCGGTTGGGGTGGAAGCTGTTAGAGAAGCGCTCCCGCCAGCCATCGTTGGTGGAGCAGTACCCGCCGGCGGTGTAGAAGCCGGCCACGGCGGGGTGTTGGAGCGCGGCGCGCCCGGCGGCTATGCGTAGCGGTTCGGGGTCCCAGTAGCTGGTGGTGTCCAGGTAGAGGAACGGGTACAGGTAGCGGGTCACGCGCGCGGCACCGTCGGAGCGCAGGGCGCGGTCCACCATTTGGGCCACGCTCTCGCCCGGCACCGCCATGCGGGCGCGGCTCTCGGCGGCGGGAGCGGGCGGCGCGCCATGAGCGCCGGCCAGCACGAGGTCGAACCCGTTCTCGCCAGGGCCGGATTTGAGGCGCGTCAGGAGGAACTCCAGTTGCTGGTCGAGGTGCAGCACCATTTGCCGCATGAGCGCCGAGCGGCCGCCGGTTTCGTAACCCAGGCGCGCCGTGGAACCGGCAATCAGGCAGACGAAGTCGAAGGTATCGCGCTGCCCCAATCCCTCTTTTTCAATGAGGATGGCCAGGAGTTCGAACTGGGCGGCCTGGCCGAGCGGCGAGGCTTGGAACAGATCGAGAAACCGCTCCGGATGCGCCTCGTCCCAGGTGAGGGTGCGCAGGGGCGGCGCGCCGGGCCGCGCGCCGATGGCCATCCAGGGGGCGTTGTGGGCGTTGTCGAGCGGTTTCAGCGAATTGAACTCCGCCAGCCACTCGGGCGCGTCCCCCAGCGTGGTGAACTGGCCGCGCGGATCCATGCAGAACTGGCGCGCCTCCGGCGTGCCGGCGAAGAGGGAGGATTGGGTGGCGTCCATGCCGATCACGAAGGTGCGCGTGCGCGGCTCAGCGGCCACCTGGGCGGTCAATGTGGTGGCCAGCAGCGCCTCCCGGGAGGCCGGTACGACACTGCGGCCGGCGCGGTCGTACCAGTAGTCCGCCACGATGCCGTGCTGCGCCGGCCAGGCGCCTGTGGCCAGGGTGGCGATGGTGGAGGCGGGGAAACTGCTCGCCAGATGGCGGCAATCCGGAAAATGTGCTCCTTTTAACAAAATACGGCGCAGGCCGCCGGGCCCAAATTGGGCTGTCGCGGCATCCCAATAATCCTGGCGCATTAGTTCTAAGACTACTAGTACCAACAACTTGGGCCGTGGCGACCGGGCGGCTAGCAGGCGCGCGGAAGCGCCGCCGAGCAGGCCCAAGTTGAAGTGGCGACGGCAAATACCCACAAAAAAGAGTTTAGCAGAGGATCTACAGGTGTTATATTGTTACCTTATATACCGCTAGTACAACTTCGGCCGGGTGCTGGCGCCCTCCAGGGGCTAACGCTTGGCGAGGCAGGGAGATGAAAGAGGAAAAAAGCGTCCTTGGTCTTTCTACGATTCGCCGCAATCGTGGGATCTCGCTCGAGCAGATCGCCGAATCCACCAAGATCAGCGTACGCTCCCTTGAGGCCATTGAACAGGGCGATTTTCGCAAATTGCCCGGCGGAATTTACAACACCAGCTATATCCGCCAGTACGCGCGAGCCATTGAATACGACGAGGGCGCCTTGCTCGCCTTCTACACGCGCGAAATGGCGTGCTGCGATGCCACGGCGCGCAACGGCTCAGACCGCAACAGCGTGTACGGCAGCTTGCGGCCAGCCAGCACGATGGGCTCATAGCCCACAAAGGAATCCGGCCGGCGCATCCCCCGCGTCCGGGTGACATTTCGGACCGCACCGGGCCAACCAATCGCTACCGCGAAATATCCCAAGGAGCGGCGCCCGGCGGTCTTTGGCGATTTGTTGGAGAAGCTGCGCGCGCAGCCGGGGATCGTGTCGGCGGCCGAAGTCCTCATGACGCCGATCAGCGGAAGCGGTTGGAACAACAGCGTGCGGCCCGACGCGTCCACCGGCGAGCCCAAGAATTCCATGTTCAACCGCTATGGGCCGGGCTATCTGAAGACGATAGGCACGAGGCTCGTGGCGGGGCGCGATTTCGACGGGCGGGACACCCTGGGCGCGCCCAAGGTGGCGGTGGTGAACGAAGCTTTCGCCAAGACCTTCTTCGCGGGCGCGAATCCGGCGGGACACACCTTCCGGGTGGAGGGCGACGCCGGAGAGCCGGACCGGATTTACCAGATCGTGGGGCTGGTACGGAATGCCGAGTATTACGAACTGCGCGAGGAGTTTGTCCCGATTGCGTTTTTGCCGGCCGCGCAGGATGAGACCGGCAACGATGTGACATTGGTTGTGCGCACGACGGGCCGTCCGCAGGAAGCCTTCCGCACCCTCAAAGCGGCCGTGGCCGCGGTCAATCCAGCCTTCGTGATCGAATTCCGCGTGATGACGGAGCAGATCGCGGAATCGCTGCAGCGCGACCGGCTGATGGCGGTGCTGGCCGGCGCCTTCGGCGTGCTGGCGGCGGTGCTGGCCGCGATCGGACTTTACGGAGTGATCGCCTACATGGCGGCGCGGCGGCAGAACGAGATCGGCGTGCGCATGGCGCTGGGCGCGGACCGCGCCAGCGTGATCCGGCTGGTGCTGCGCGAGGCGATGATGCTGCTCGCGGCGGGGCTCGCCATCGGTATCGGACTGGCGCTGTGGGCCGGCCAGGCGGCCGCCAAGCTGCTGTTCGGGCTCAAGCCGAACGATGCGGCGACCTTTGCGGCGGCGGCTCTATTGTTGGCCGTCACCGCGGCGGCCGCGGGTTACGTTCCCGCCCGGCGCGCGTCGGCCATGGATCCGATGGACGCGCTACGCATGGAGTGAGTTGGCAGGCGAAAGCTAGGGACTTGCAAAATTCCGGATCCAGAGCCCCTGGTTGGTGTCGGTACAAAACAAAATCGAGGGGAAATGTATCCGGCGGGGCGGCGAGGCAATAGAATATTTGTAATGAGCAAGATTTC
>JBEKDV010000077.1:0-27617 GCA_050014175.1 Candidatus Solibacter sp.
GCCACATCAAGAAGATCATCGTTAAGCCGTGTGCGGGAAAACCGCAAGCACGGTTTGAAAGGGGGTTGATGGAAACGGGTTGGCGTAAACGCTGATACCGCGCCATAATCTACCAATGCGCTGCTGTGTCGTTCTCCTCTTCGCTGCACTCCCCATTTTGGCGGCCGACGCCCCGATGGATATCCTGGAAGCGGCCAAAAAGGGCAAGACCAGGGAGATCGCAGCGCTGCTCGCCAAGGGCGCCGACGTGGAGGCCAGGGATAAGCAAGGCCGCACGCCGCTCATGCTCGCCGCCCAGTACGGCCGCACCGCCAGCGTACGCCTGCTGCTCGACAAGGGCGCCAAACCCGAGGCCCGCGACAACCGCCGCTGGAGCGCCTACATGCTGGCCCTGCTGGCGCCATCCGGTGGGGTGGTCCACACCACCCACAACGCCGTCCTGAAACTCCTGCCGCAACCCCAGCGCTTCCGCCTCGCCATCACCGCCAGTTGGACCCCGGGGAAAGCGCTCTTCAGTTCCTGCTTCATGGGCCCAACGGAGCTGACCCAGCACATGCGCGAGATTCACCCCGACGGCATGGTGATCGAAGCCTTCGAGCGTTACGCCGCCATCAGCGGCCGCGACTTCGTCGCCATCGTGAGCGCCGACGCGCGCGGCAACACCGAGATATCCGAGAGGCCCACTCCCGCCGACGCCGACGCCGTCCTGACCCTCCAGGTGGAACCCGGCGTGACCTGTGTGCAAGGCGTGGATGAGCTCAGCATGCGGATCCAGGCCACGGTGAACGAACCCGCGGACCAGACGCCACGGCTCGAAAAGACATTCGGTCCCGGCGCCGTCAAGACCGGCATGCGCGGCGAGACCGCGGCCAATCCGAACCAGCACGCCCCGCTCTACCAGGCCTGGGTGAAGCCGCAGGCAGGGCCTTTGTATTGGGACGTACTTACCGCCCTGCTCCTCCCCTGATACAATTCACACACTATGTCCGTATCCGCCGCCCAAGACCCTTGCCAGGCCCTCGGCCGCAATCCCGACCGGCTCACGCTGGTGGAGCGCACCGCCCTGGCCGGCAAGACGATCGCGCTCGAAGTCTATTCGCCCGCGACGTTGCCCTTGCGCCGCATCGAAGCCATCGGCGATTCCATCGATGCCTGCATACGCATGCTGCGGGAGCGGGGCCTCGATCCGCGCCGCTTCGAGTATTCCCCGCTCGGCGGGGCCTACTGAAGTCCAGACGCCGTCGGATCGCGAAATCCGTATGACTCACCGCCCCTACAGCACCACCACGGGATGGTACAGATTCGGCAGCACCCTCTCGCCGATGGCCACCAGGGCGCCAGAGCGCGTCACCGCCTTGACATATTTCGCGGGCGGCCCGGCGCGGAACGGGGACGCCGGAAAATTGCGCCCGTTACGCACTTGCGCGGCGGTCATATCGTCCACGAACACGCTCGGAAAGGCGGGCAGCAATTTCTCCGCCGGCACGAATGCGTCCACCAGGCGTTCGCCGGCGGCCAGCGCTTCCAGTTGTTCCAGCGTGCGCGCCTGATCGATTTCGAACTCGCCGGACGCCAGACGGCGCAGTTCGGTGAGGTGCGCGCCGCAGCCCAGGGCCTGCCCCAGATCGTGCGCGATGGAGCGCATGTAGGCGCCGCCGGAACAGTGCACGCGCAAGCGCGCGTCGCTGCCGTTCACCTCCAGCAGGGTCAGTTCGTAAACCTGGATCCGGACCGGCGCCAGTTCCACGGCGATGTGCTTGCGCGCCAGCTCGTAGGAGCGGCGGCCGTCCACCTTCTTGGCCGATACCGCCGGCGGGCGCTGCGCGAATTCGCCGCGGAATGGCTCCAGCGCCGCCTCCAACTCCGCCGCGGTCAGGTGGACCTCCACCTTCTCGCTGGTGGGCTCGCCCGCGCGGTCGTAGCTTGTAGTGGACCAACCGAAGCGCACCACACCCTCGTAGATTTTGTCGCTGCGGGTGTAGAACCGCGCCAGGCGGGTGGCGCGCTCGATCACCAGCGGCAGCACTCCGGTGGCGATCGGGTCCAGCGTTCCCAGGTGGCCCACCTTCTTCGTCCGCACGATATGGCGGACCTTGTTCACCACGTCGTGCGAGGTCCAGCCCTCGGGTTTGTCGATTACGATGACTCCGTCCAATATTGTCCTTTTGCGACCGTCACTGGGCGCGTTTGCGCGCCATGCAGAGGTAGCCGAGCGTGAAGTTACGGTTCCGGTCGAGAGCGTCCAGCAGCGGAAGAATCAGCGCCGGAGGAACCAGCAGGATCGCGGCCGGAAGGAACAACAGCCAGCGAACGCCTGCTGTGAAGAATTGTAGCCCGTTGAGCAGGCGCCGGGCCAGCAGGCGGAAGTAGCCGCCGGCGGCGCGCATCTCGCGCACTTCGAAGCCGGCCTGCTCCAGCACGTAGGCCAGGCCGTAGCGCGTGTAGCGGAAATAATCGTGGGGCGCCTGGTGGACTTCCCATTCATGCGGGGCCGCGATCAATAGCGTGGCGCCCGGCGCCAGGGTGCGCGCGATCTCGGCCAGGGCGCGGCCCGGCTCGGGCAGATGCTCGATGGTGACAAGGTGCACGGCGGCGTCGAAGGTTGCCGCGCGGAAGGGCAGCGCCGTGAGATCGGCGAGCACATCGACCTGGCTGTAGTCCCACGCGGCGTCGCCCACCGCCAGATCGACACCGCAGTAACGCTGGCGCGCGAAGTGATGCCGGTACTGTCCCTCGCCCGAGCCCGCATCGAGCACGCGCGCCCCCGCCGGCAGGGCGCGCGCGAAGGCCGCCACCGCGTCTTCGATTTCGCTCTCGAAATGCAGGATGTGGCGCCGCAGGGGACGTGGCAGGCGATACGCGATTGCGGTGTAACTCATGGGCGCACCTCCTGGGCAAGGACGGAACCAAACCGGCGGTACGTCTGACGCGGAGACGGCGGAGACGCGGAGGCGCGGAGGAAGACGCGGAGAACACCGTTGAGACAATCGAAACCTGAGACCGCGGAGACAGCGGAGATCGAGGTGCTTCGCAGCGAGGCATCCGCCACGATCGAAGGCTGATTTTGCTCGTCCTCCGGGGCGCGCGCGGGAAGATCCTGCCGCTCTCCGACATGGACGCCAACTTGCGTATAAGGCCGATGGCGCCAGCCCACGTCCCTCCGCTTCCTCTGGGTTCTCAGGTTTTGACTTTCCAGCTTTTTCTCCGCGTCTTCCTCCGCGTCTCCGCGCCTCCGCGTCAAATAGACATCCCCGTTTGATTCCGAATTCGCCACGTCAGGGAGGTAACTCATCTTGCGAATTCGCCACGTCAGGGAGGTAACTCATCTTGCCCGCGCCTCGATCATCACCGTCGAACCGGCGCCGCAGGCCGCTTCCGCCACGGCAAAGGGCAGCGACGCCACCACCAGCGCGAAGTAGGCGAGATCCTTTGCCAGCCGCGCGCCGCCCGATTCCACGGTGCGCCGGACGCGCCGCGCCATGGGGTCGAGCGACGGGGCCAGGCTGCTGGCCAATCCGGCGGGGTTGTCGCGCAGGGAAAAGTATTTGCGGCGCAGCACTTCGAAGCCGGCGCTCTGCATCGTCTTTTCCAGGTCGCAGGCGCGGAAATCGGTCAGGTGGCGCGGGATGTCGGCGCCGTTCCACCGGCGGCCCAGGAGGCGTGCCTGCCACGAAGCGGCGTTGGGCACCTGTACCACCAGGCGTCCGTCCGGCGCCAGCAAATCGCGCGCCGCCGCCAGGTACGCGCCCGGATGGTAGAGGTGTTCCATCACGTGGAACATGGTAACCCCCGCGAAACTCCCGGCGCGCAGCGGGGCGCGCTCCAGATCGCCGGCCAGCGCGGGAACCTGCTGCCGCCGCCAGGCGATGCCGGCCGCCTCGCGCGAGAAATCCAGCCCCACCACGCGCAGGCCGCGCCGGCGCATCAGGCCGAGGAACAATCCGCCGCCGCACCCCACGTCGAGCAGCGGACCGCGCGCCCTGGAATCGGCCAGCGCCCGCGCCACAAAGCGCACGTGATCGCGCAGCACCAGCCGCCGGTAGCCCTCTTCGAGACGGCTGGCCGCGCTGGGGTCCGGCGCGAACCAATAGTCGTCCGGATAGTAGCGCGCCAGTTCCTCCGGCGGAGGCGCCGGATCCAGGCGCAGCAACCCGCACTCGTCGCAGCGCACCACGGAGAACTGTTTGCTGGTGGTGTGATACAAACGGTCGGAGCCGTGGAAGATGGCGGTGAACTGGCCACAGCCACACATCAGGCAGGCGCTCACGCCACCTCCGTCACGCTCAGGCGATGGGCCATCAATAGACGCCGCACTTCGCCGGGAGTAAGGCGGCGGATGCGGCGGATCCGGGCGCGCTTGGCGAGCATGCGCGGAATCAGGCGGAGCGCCGCCAAATCGCCGGCGGCGAGCGCGCGCACGATGGTCAGCTTCCCGCCCAAGCCGGGAAAGTGGGCGGTATCGCCGTGGTTGCCGCGCGCCAAGATCGCCCCCGCCACCAGCCGGGCGGCGTAGTAGAACGGATTGAGCACCAGCAGGCTCCAGGGAAACAGCTTCACGGCCAGCAGGACGCGATTGCGCTCGATCAGTTGGAGGCGCCGTGCCGAATCCTTGCCCAGCGTGGCGCCGCGATGGTGGCGCACTACGGCGCGCGGCGCATAAAGACAGAGCCACCCCGCGATGCGCGCGCGCAGCCCCAGTTCGGCATCGTCGCCATAGGCGAAGAAATCTTCGTCGAAGCCGCCGATCTCCTCCAGCATCGCCTTGCGGTACATGGCGGCACATCCGTCGGGCCACAGGACTTCCTCCTGGCGGTCGAACTGGCCGTGGTCCACCGCCCCGCTACCGCGTCCGCGATTCTGTCCGTCGGGGAACATGAGGTGCCCGGCCTTGTCGATGCGCGCCGGGTCTTCCCACACGAGCACCTTGCTGGCCGCCATGCCGACCTCGGGCCGCGAGGCGCAAGCGCGCTCCAGTTCCGCGAGCCAATCCGGTTCCGCCTCAGCGTCGTTATTGAGCAGGGCGACGAACTCGCCCCGCGCCACGGCGATCCCCTGATTGTTGGCGGCGCAGAAGCCGCGGTTCTCCCGGTTGCGGATCACCCGGGCGCCAAACTCGCGTTCGGCCATCTCCGCCGATCCGTCGCTACTCCCGTTGTCCACCACGATGGTTTCGAAATCGACGCATTTCTGGCGCGCGAGCGAGGCGAGACACGCACGCAACAGTTCCATCCGGTTCCAGTTCACCACAACCACAGAGACCAACTGTTTATGCTAACAGGCCGGCGGCCGGTCCGCTTTCCCGCCGCGGCGCTTATTCCCTGTTATATTATGAGCTTAGAGGCTGGGAATTTCCCCTTATGACACTCGTTGGCGACACGTTGCGCCGCGAACGACTGAAGCGCAATCTCGATCTGGAGGAGATCTCCAGGGAGCTGAAGATCTCCACGCGTTTTCTCCAGGCGATTGAAAACGATCAGTACGACAAGCTCCCCGGCGGAGTTTTCGCCAAGAGCTTTGTGCGCCAGTACGCCCGCCTGCTGGGGTTGGATGAAGAAGCCATTGCCGACGAGGTGCAGCAAGTCCTGGCGCCCGCGCCGGACGTCCCGCAGTTTGTCGAGAAAGCGAAGCCGGCGGGTGTCGCGCCCATCCAGGTGCCGAAGGTCGAAGAATGGAAGACGGTGGGCGACCAGCGGTTCCACTGGTCCGGCTGGCTCTCCGCGGTGGTGCTGGTGGCGGTGATGCTGGTTTGTTCGGCGGTCTATGCCTGGATGCAGCGTCCCAAATCCCAGGTGACCGCGCAGGCCAATCCGGCGACGCCAAGCGGCGCCCAAAGCGCTGTGGCGAGCGGAGCCCAGAGCGCGGCGCCGACCGCTCCGGTTGCGGCGCTGCCGGTTCCTTCGCCGGGCGTGACCGCGCCGCCCGCGCCGCCCGCGGAACCCGCCACAGCGCCCGCGCAGGTAGTGGAACAGACGGCCCAGCGGAAGCCGGCGGAAGCAACGCCGGCGGAGCCCAGGCCCGCGCCCGCGGCGGCGCGGGTGGCGGCGCCCAATCCCGACGCCACCGTGCGTGTCGAGGTCAGGGCGGACGAAGCGGTGTGGGTGCTGGCGCGCAGCGACGGCAAGTACGCATTTTCCGCCACCATGGATGCGCACACCTCGCGCACCGTGGAAGGCGTGAAGGACGTGACGCTGCGCCTGGGGAATGCGGGCGGGGTGACGATTTTGCTGAACGGCAATCCGATCGGCCCGGCCGGACCGAAGGGGCAGGTGCGGACGATTCAGTTCACTTCGGGTGGCTTCCAGATTGTGCCCGCCAAGCCGCCTTCGGCGCCGCCCGATCCGGCCGGCCGTCTCTGACGCCGCGCGGTGCGCTGCCGCTTGCGCTCCAGCGCCAACAGCTCGCGGCGGCGGCGATTCTTGACGCTCTCGTCCACTTTGTGCCAGAACTTGGCGAAATAGCTAACGGCCGAAACCATGGCGAAGAACACCACGCCCCACATCAACGCCAGGCCGGCCGGGCGGAGCGCCGGGTGGCGCATGCTGGGCAGCATGACCGAGATGGCGACCACCTGGCTGAACATTTTGGTCTTGCCGAGATCGCTGGCCTTGATGGTGTAGCCTTCGGCGGCGGCAATGCTGCGCAATCCCGACACGGCGAACTCGCGGCCGATGATGAGCACGGCCATCCAGCCGGGAAGGGAGTGAATCTGCACCAGCGAAATCAGGGCGGCGGAGATGAGCAGCTTGTCGGCGATGGGGTCGAGGAGCGTGCCGATGGTGGTGACCTGCTTCCAGCGCCGGGCGAGGTAGCCGTCGAGCAAATCCGTGCCCGCGGCGACCAGAAAAATAGCCAGCGACAACCAGTCGTTGGTTACCCTCACGTCTCCGAGGTGGAAGATGGCGGTGTCCTGCACCAGCGCTGCCACCAGCAGCGGCACGAAGAAGATCCGGAGAATGGTCAACGCATTCGGAAGATTCATCGCCCAAACCAACTATATCAAGAGTGTGACAAGCGGTTCAGGATTGTCGAGCGCCGTCTTATACTTATATTTCGCCCATGAATCTCTCGCGCCGCCATTTTTTCCTCGGCAGTCTCGCGCTGCCCGCATTCGCCGCCAGCAAGCCGCGGGGTGAACAACCCAACGTCCTGCTGATTCTGGTGGACGGTCTGCCCGCCTGGATACTGGGCTGCTACGGCAACCGGGAAGTGCGCACGCCCAATATCGACCGGCTGGCGCAGACCGGCACGCGGTTCCTGAACCACTACGCCTGCGCGCCGGTGGCCGATAAGGCGCGCGCCGCGCTGCTCACCGGGCGCACTACGATGCAGTTTAAGGACACGGGCGAGGTCACGCTGGAAAAACTGCTGGGCGGCATCGGGTACGCGTGTGGCACGAGCGTGGACGGCGCCGGGGCCGCCGCCTTCCTCGACGCGCAGAGCGCCGCCAAGCCATTTTTCCTGATGGCCGGCTTCGCGCCTTACGCCACCCTGCCGGACGCCGGCCCGTACGCGCAGGCGAAGCTGGACACCTTCGCGCAGGAAGCGGCGGCGAAGAATGCGGCGCGCGGCAAGGAGATGCTGGGGGCGCCGCTCTTGGCCAATCTGCGGCGGGTGGCGGCGGCCACCACGGCGCTCGATGTCGAAATGGGCGCGCTGGTCGCCAAAATCACGCAGAAGAAACTGCTCGACAATACGCTGATCGTCTTCACCTCGCCGTGCGGATCTCTGTTCGGACGGCACGGTTTGTGGGCCGCGGGCGATGCCTCGGACCCGGTGAATATGTACGATGAAGCGATCGGGACGCCCATGGTCTGGAGTTGGCCGGGACATGTGGTGCCCCTGGCCACGCGGCCCGAGATGGTCAGCGCCTACGACCTGGTCCCCACCATCTGCGATATCACCCCCGCCGAACTGCCGGAGCGTAATCTTTGCGGGCGCAGCTACCTGGCGCTGGCCAGCGGCAAGCCGCTGCCCAAAAAGCAGCCGTGGCGGACCACGGTATTCGCCCAGTATGGCGATACGGCAATGGCGCGCAACGATCGCTACAAGCTGATCGTGCGCAATGACGGAAAGGGTCCCGGGGAGCTATACGACGACAAGGTGGATGCGCGGGAGCGAGTGAATCAATACGACAACCCGCAGTTCATGACGGTGAAGGCTTCGCTCGCGGCGGATTTGGGGAAGTGGAAGCGGGCATATTCGGCGTAGGTGGGTCCGGCAGACGGCGAACGCGAAGCGTCTGGCGCGGCTGCCCACCTTCCCGGTTGACCTGACTGCTACTTTTTGGGTGTGTAGCCGTCGAGCTTGTGATCGTGGCCCTTGTAATAGGTGCCGGCGTCGTTCAGGTTCTTCGCCATTTCAGCCTTGTCCGTCACCATTTTGGCGTACTCGGGCTCTGGCGTGGCGAGCCTACCGACGAATGGTCGCGCGATGGAAGGGAGAGGAGCGCAGCTTCTTCATGTAAAGTTCCTGCGGGGGGAGCGCGTCTTGGAGGAGCGCTACGCCTGCCGCGCGAGGGAGCGCTGGACCCGCGCGCGGAACCGATTTCCAAGGTGCGGAACCAGCCAGCGGAGCTACCGCGCTTCGGCGTCAGCGTTGGGATCGCGGGAAGATGAAGCCCTGGCGCGGAGGAATACGTAGCTCGGCATCCTTCTCCAAGAGGGTCATTTCGACTTTTCGCTATTGGGGGCACCGCAAGAATGCGAGCCGTCATCGTTCCAGTAAGTTCCATCCGAGAAGAGGATCTTCTCGACCCAACCGGACGCCTTCGCGCCCTCGGGGGTCAAATATGTCGCTCTCACGAGGGAAGCGGCCTTCCCCGGCTTCAACTTCGACTCCTTTTCCGGCTCGAACACCACGACCTCGGAAACTTCACGCAGGGCATTGAGGAACTCGACTTTGAAGCGAACGGAGACAACGTCCTTGGTGGAGGCGTTCATGTACGTGAGCATTTGGTAGTGCGGATGAACGTTAGGGCCATAAAGCAATCCTCCCGCTAAGTTCGCCTTGAATCCGTTCGCCGTGTCGATCTTCTTGATCTCTACTGGGCAGAGTTGCGGCGGGGAAGAGGGAACTGCCGTACTTGAAAGAGTCGTGGTCGCGGGCTGGAGGTTAGGTGCCGGTACGGGAGGCGAGGTTGGTGCGGGAGGCGAAGTCGGGACGGGGGGTGAAGCCGGGGCTGCCTCCAATGTCTGTCCTGGCGCTAGTTCAAAATGATCCGATAGCCTGCTTGGGGCGATCGGCGCACAACTATCAAGTTGAGCGCCGTCTTCAAACCGTACCAATATCGTGGCTGCTTTCTGTTGGTCCTCCACAAGTGCCCGAGCCGCCGGGGATAACCTGTTTATGGCGCCGGGTCTCATCGGAAGCAGGTTTGAGGGCTTCAGGGAAACGACCGTTCCCTGTTTGCCCGCGTAGGCAAGCGAATACGTAAACGTCCCAGGCTGGCAGAGCGCCGTACGTTGGACGATCACCTGCTTACCAATTAACACGCTTAGGTCTCGAATAGGCGGCTCCTGACAGACAGCCACCACCAGAACCAGAAAAAGGCTTACGAGGCCGGTGAATCTTGTCATGTTTCGATATTAATACCTCCAGGCCGGAACGTCTCGACTACTACTGAGGGCGGATGCGCGACGAGACAGGTTCGCCCACCGCGGCAGTGGCGGCTGTTGTGCTGCCTAACACGCCACCGATGCTGGCGAGCGCGATAACGGACAAGCACCTGCGCAGGACCGACGCGAAGAAGCCATGGCCGCAGAACCGCAGCTAACGGTCTCCGCCCTCGCTACTTCCGTAAGGCAGAAAACATTTGATATCCAAAATGTCTGTTTTCAAACGCTCAAATATTTGATAGCATTACCTTTGCGTACCTAAAGTCTGTACTAGTGCGTCCGATAATTATGGCTGGAGTGATTATGCCCTTGGAAAGAGAACTCGCCACCTACCAGGCGAACCTCGCGGATTGGCTGAAATCCTACTCTGGGAAATTCGCATTGGTGGTGGGCGACAAACTTGAAGGCGTATTTGATACGCCACAAAACGCTTACGCCGTGGGTGTTGAGCGCTTCGGAAATATCCCAATGCTTATCAAGCAGATACGGGAGGCTCAGGACGAAGCAGCCTTCTTCCCCGCCCTAACCCTGGGTCTCATTAATGCCAGTCTTCACGTTTAGCTGGTACGGGGGGCAAGGAACCCCACCCCCACAGAGCGCGCCGAAACCCATGGCAGGGTTGCTGGTTGATATCGGGCCGGTCATGCAGGTACTTGTGGAAGTTCCAAGTCCTCTGGCGGCTTCCCTGAATTCAGCCGGGATGCCGATTCCGCCGCCCGCTAGCGGAATGGCACTCATTGACACCGGAGCGACTAGAAGCGCGGTTGACGATACGGTAATCAAGACACTCGGCGTCCAGCCCATCGGTATCGTCAAAGTTGGGACTGCCGGCGGGATGGTGAACCAATCCCTCTACAGCGCGAAATTCAGCTTTCCGGGCACAAATCTTCCGGCTATGGAATTTGCCCAGTTGACCGGTGTAAACCTGCAAGGGCACATCGTGCCACATCTGAATGCTCCACTGGTTGCACTCATTGGGCGCGACATCCTGAGCCAGTTTGTGATGATCTACAATGGACCTGCCGCAAGCCTGACGCTCGGATTTTAGAATTCATGGCTGCATCCCCAACGCCGTCAAAGCTTCCTCGTTCCCCCCAAGAACCAGCGGCCTCCACCTATTGCGCTGTCGAAATCTAAGATGTTGTCGAGTAGATAATCACGGGCATATTCGGCGTAGGTGGGTCCGGCAGACGGCGAACGCGAAGCGTCTGGCGCGGCTGCCCACCTTCCCGGTTGACCTGACTACACTACTTTTTGGGTGTGTAGCCGTCGAGCTTGTGATCGTGGCCCTTGTAATAGGTGCCGGCGTCGTTCAGGTTCTTCGCCATTTCAGCCTTGTCCGTCACCATTTTGGCGTGGCAGAAGGTGCAGGACTTCTTTTCAGCCTTGGCGTACTCGGGCTTGGCGTGAGTGGCAGTGGTGCAGACCAGGAATCCGGTCATCAGCAGGCCGGCGGGCAGGACTAGTTTCAGTGCGCGCATCGTAATCTCCTCGTTCGGACCAAAGGCATCCGGGATCTCAATATCCTCAGCCAATTATAGAACCGGCGCGACTATTTTCAACGGTCTGTGGAAATTAAACCTGGTTCATAGTAGCCGGTGCGGCCCTGGGGTCCGCCCGAGCAACGCCCTGTGAACCGTATACTATCCCAATACGGAGATGGTATGAAGTACACTTCGGCACTACTCACGCTTCTGGCGGCGACCTGCCCGGTTCTGGGGGCGGATAAACTCACGATTGAAAAAGCCATGCAACTGCGGGAGCCGTCGGACCTGCAATTTTCTCCCGACGGCAAGCGCGTGGCCCTGACCTTGCAAGAGCCGGGCGGGGACAAGCCGGCAGTGCGCCACGTCTGGGTGTACGACCTGGCGCGGCACGAAACGCGCCAGTGGACTTCGTCCGCCAAATCGGAATCGATGCCGCGCTGGTCGCCGGATGGGCAGGCGCTGGCGTTCCTCTCGGACCGCGAAGACGCGCAGCAGATCTGGTTGCTGCCGGCCGGCGGCGGGGAGGCGGTGAAGCTGACCAGTGGGAAGAACGCGGTCGATTCCTTCAAATGGTCGCGCGACGGCAAACGCATCGCGTACCTGGCGAGCGAAGCGAGGACCGCGGAGGAGGAGAAGAAGCAGCGCGAGCAGGACGACGCGCGCGCGATGGACGTGGACCGCAAGCCGGTGCGCGCCTGGACGGTCGATGTGGCGACCAAGGCCGCGCAGCGCATCACCAGCGGACCGTGGGATCTGCGCGAAATCGAGTGGCTGCCCGACCAGAAGCGCCTGCTGGCGGTGGCGACGGACCGGCCGGCCGACGACCGGCGCACGGAGCGGCTCTTTTCCGTCGCTGTGGACGATGGCCGCATGGAAGATGTCCTGGCGCCGGCGGGACCGTTCAGCAAAATCCAGGTGAATCCGCGAGGTGACGCGGTGGCTTACGTTGGTTCGCCCGCGGATGGGCCCACGGGGCAGGACCTGTTCGTGCTCCCGCTGGATAGAGGCACGCCGAAGAACGTCACCGGCGGGAATACGGACCGTCCGGTCCTGAGCTTCCAGTGGATGAACGATGGCCAGATCGCGGCCCTCTTCCAAAACGGATTCCATACGGAACTCGACGTGGCCGGCGAGAAGAAGCGCAAACTGGTCACGGACGATTCCCTGGACGTTTCGCAGTTTACGGTCAGCCACACGGGGACGGTGGCCTACGTGGCCGAAACGTCGGCGGTGCTGCCGGAGTTGTTCGTGGAGGGCAAGGTGGTGAGCCACTTCAACGATGGCTTCGGTGGCGTCGCCGTGCAGAAGGCGGAGATTTACAGCTTCAAGAGCTTCGACGGCACGCCGATCGAAGCCGCGCTGATCCGTGGGGCGGGTGCGGTGGCGGGGCAATCGCAGCCGGTGATGGTGTTGATTCACGGCGGTCCCGCGGGCGCCTGGCGCAACCGGTTCGATGCCCTCACGCAGTTGCTGGCGGCGCACGGCTATACGGTGATGCAGCCGAACATCCGCGGGTCGATGGGATACGGGCAAAGGTTCCTGGCATCCAACCGCGGCGACTGGGGCGGCGGCGATTACAAGGACGTGATGGCCAGCGTGGACGACCTGGTGCAGCGCGGCATCGCGGACCCCAAGCGGCTGGGCATCGGGGGCTGGTCGTACGGCGGCTACATGGCGGAATGGGTCATCACCCAGACGGACCGCTTCCGGTTCGCGATTTCCGGCGCCGGCATGGCGGACCTGGCCACGGAGTTCGGGACCGAAGCCCGGCCGGCGGGCGACGAATGGTATTACGGCGTGCCTTACGAGAATCTGGCGGGATTCCAGAAGTCTTCGCCGATCACGTTCATCAAGAACGCCAAGACGCCGACCTTGATCCTGGAGGGCGAGGCCGATACCACCGATCCCATTTCGCAGAGCCAGATGCTCTACCGCGGCTTGAAGCGCTACGGCGTGCCGGCGGAATTTGTGGTGTATCCGCGCGAACCGCACGGGCTGCGCGAGCCCAAGCATATTGCGGATCGCTACCGGCGGAGTCTGGAGTGGGCGGACAAGTATTTGAAGTAAGGCGGGCCGCGACGAATTTGTGGGGCACGATGGCAGGGGTACCCTCTGGGTTCGGCGGATTGTCAATCCGCCTGCCGGCCTGTTTACAAGGGGCTCCGGCGCGCTTACCAACCCGCTCGAAAACTACGTGGCATTGGCTACAGGTTGGCATCGCTTTCCAGGCTGCGCCAAAGGTACCAACTGGCCACGGAGCAGAACGGACGCCAGCGGTGGGCCATCCGCTCCATGTCTTCCGGCGTGGGGAGGGCTTCCAGATTGTAGGCTTTGCGGATGGCGTTGCGGATGCCCAGGTCGCCGGTGGGGAGGATATCGGTGCGCTGTAGGGCGAAGATCAGGAACATGTGAGCGGTCCACACGCCGATGCCTTTGACTTGGGTGAGGCGGAGAATCACCTCGTCGTCGGGGAGGCCGGGGAGATCCGCGAACACCAGTTTCCCCTCGCGGGTGTGGCGGGCCAGGTCGCGGATATAGGCCGTTTTCTGCGTGGAAAGTCCCAGGGAGCGCATTCGGGAGGGGCGGAGCTTGAGGATGCTCTCGGGGGTGACCACGCCCTTGGCGGCGGCCGCGAGGCGCCCGAAAATGACGCTGGCGACGCGTCCGCTGAGCTGCTGGAAGACGATGGACTTGACCAGGGTCTCGAAATCCGGGGCGCGAAATCGGATACCATAATCGCCTACCTGTTCGATAATGGCGGAGAGCACCGGGTCGTTGGTGCGGAGGTGGTGTATGGCTTGCTTCATGGTGAAACACAGGCGCGCCGGGGCGCGTCCACCCTATTGTACCGGGATGCGAATACTCAAACTTACCGTGCTCGCGGTGGGCGGCGTTCTGCTGGCGCAGGACCAGATGCCCACCATCAAAGTCGATGTGGACGTGGTCAACATTCTGGCCAGCGTCCGCGATAAGAAGGGGGCGCTGATCCCCAACCTGGAGAAAGCGGATTTCAGCATTCTGGAGGACGGCAAGGCGCAGCCGATCAAGTATTTCACCAAGGAAACCGATTTGCCGCTGACCATCGGCATGCTGGTGGACGTGAGCGGCAGCCAGCGGAACCTGATCGATATCGAGCGCAGCGCGGCCTCGCAGTTCTTCCGGGACGTGCTGCGCAAGAAAGACCTGGCGTTTCTGATCATGTTTGGGGAAGAGACCGAACTGCTGCAGGATTACACCGGAAGCCCGCGCCTGCTGACCGAGGGGCTGGGCCAGTTGGAGGTATCCTCCGGGGTCAGCGGGATCCATCCCGGACCGGTACCCACCATGGGCCCGCCGCGAGGCACTGTGCTGTACGACGCGATTTACCTGGCGGCAAACGAGAAATTGAAGAGCGAGGTGGGGCGCAAGGTGATCGTGGTGATCACCGACGGGGTGGACCAGGGAAGCCGGCTGACGCGGAACCAGGCGATCGAGGCGGCGCAGAAATCCGACGCGGTGATTTACAGCATCGACTACTCGGACCCGCGGGCGTACGGCCCATTCGGCGGCGGAGGCGGCGGCGAGGGCGAACTGCGGAAGATGAGCGACGAGACGGGCGGGCACGTATACAAGGTCGATCGCAAGCACCCGCTCGACGAGGTGTTCAAAGAGCTGCAGGACGAAATGCGGAGCCAGTACTCCATCGCGTATACCCCGACCAACGAAGTGAAGGACGGGGGCTACCGGCACCTGGAGGTACGCCTGGGAAACAAGGATTTGAAGGCACAGGCCCGTAAGGGCTACTACGCCATCAAACCCTGAAGGGCACCCTGTAGAGTAGCCTTTTAGGCCGGGTGCCCTTGGGGCAGCCGCCTTTCGAGGCGGCATTCTTCCCCCTCTGCGTCTCCGCGTCCAAGAACGACGTACTCAGCATCAGGTTTTTCTGGCCGCTGTTACTCCTCGCCCGGCGAAGTAGGTGCCCAGGACTTCGCGCAGGGGCGGCATGGGCGCCAGTCCGGCGCGCTCCATTTTGCCATTGGACAGGGCGGAGTACTTGGGACGGCGGGCAGGGGTACGGTATTCGCGCTCGTTGGTGGCCAGAAGGACCGGATCGAGGCCGGCGGTTTGGAAGATGAGCCGGGCGAACTGGAACCAGGAGGTTGGCGCCCCGCCGCCGATGTGGAAGAGACCGGAGAGGCCGCGTTCCACCAGGTCGATGGTGCGGGCGGCGAGCAGCGGGGCGTAGGTAGGGGACGCCACATGGTCTTCGACCACACGGATGGGATTCGGAGAGGCGGCCAGGCGGAGCATCAGCTCGACGAAATTGCCGCGGGCGGTGGACAGTCCGCCAGGTCCGAAAACACCGGACGTGCGGACCACCAGGGCGCGGTCGAGGTAGGCCTGGGCGTAAAACTCGCCGGCCAGTTTGGAGACCGCGTAAGCGCCAAGGGGGTGCGGCATGTCCTCCTCGACATAGGGATGGCGGGCAGAGCCATCGAAGACGTAATCGGTAGAAAAGTGGACCAATTGGGCGTCCACCTGGCGGCAGGCCAGGGCGACGTTGCGTACGGCTAGCGCGTTGACCAGAAAGGCGGCTTGGGGTTCCTTCTCGGCGACATCGACCTGATTATAGGAGGCGGCATTGAAGACCACCTCGGCGTCGTACCTGGCGAGGGAGTTTTGCACCGCGGCGGGGTCGGTGATGTCCACGTCGGAGCGATCCCAAGCGATGACCGCGAACCGCCGGTGTTGCAGTTCGCGGACCAACTCGGTGCCGAGCTGTCCGGCGGCTCCGAAGACTACCGCGCGTCTATTCATAGAAAACTAAGATACCAAACCCAAGCCGTTTGGACGAAAAGAAAGCCTGGGAAAGTCCGGATAGGGGAAACCCTGGAACATTTTGATACGTTATTGTAGATAGTAGAGGCGATGCGATGCGAAGACTGCTCCATCAGGACCTGATGAGGGGACACAAGGCGCAGCGGGCGGCAATCATCCTATTGATGGGGCTGCTGCTGGTTTTGGTAGCCTCCTTCTTTCACGGCGTCAGCTTGCTGAAGGCTTGAGGGCGAATCCGAGAAGGCGCGGAGCGCGTCGGCGAGATCGGCGAGGCCGCACAGCGCCTGCTCCAGCTCCACCCCCACATAAAACGATTCTCCGTCTTCGCGGCAGTAGATTATCTCGCCGAGCAGAAGGGAGTCATCCAGTTCGAACTTAAGGGCTGTGCCGATGGCGACGGGGCCCTGTAGTTGGAGCCCGATCCCGCGTGCCGAGACGTTCTTGACGCGCGCGAGGAGGCGGATATCGGGTTCACCGAAGAGGGTGATCCAAACGGATTGATCGGTCTCCAAGCGCGGTTCGCGCCTTTGATTCATGCCCAACATATCGGCTGTTGGAGTGGGAAGGTTTAGGCCTGGAGGCGCGTCAGCGTCACCAGCGTCTGCCCACTGTCCCAAGAATCCACAGATTTCCGTAATTCCGCCGCTTCCGACCCTACGTGATAAAATCAAGAGCCTGCCTACCATGGAACGCGCCAGCAAGCTCATCCGGGGATTGAGACTGTCGGGCGATGTGATCACGCCGGAACAACTCTGTTGCGCGGCGTGGCCCGAAGCCGTCGGCAAAAAGATCGCCGGGCATACCCGGCCGGCGAAACTGGTGCGCACCCGCCTGGTGGTGGAAGTAGAGGACCATACCTGGCAGCGCCAGTTGTTCGCCCTGACGCCGCACATTTTGAACAACTTGAACAACACTCTGGGGCGCGGTCTGGTGGAGGACCTGGAGTTCCGCATCGTGCCGCGGCGGAGGGAGCCCGACGTGGCGCGCCAGGCGGTACCGGCGCTCCTGGCCGACGACGCCGATGCCATCGCCGACCCGGTGATGCGCGGTCTCTACAAGCTTTCGCGGAAAAAGGCACAAGCGTGAAGATTACCGAAAAGGAAGTTCGCTACGTCGCGGGGTTGGCCAATTTGACACTAACCGACGCGGAAACCGCCAGACTACAAGCGGATCTCGACGGGATCCTGGAACATATGGACAGGCTCAACGAGGTGGACACTTCGGGCGTGGAACCCATGGCGCAGGTGCTGTTCGAAGCCGGCGAAACGGCCACCCTGCGCGCCGATGTGCCGGCGCCTCCTTTGGGCAACCAGGCGGCGTTGGCCAACGCTCCGCAACCCGGCGCCGGGTATTTCAAGGTACCGAGAGTCATCGAACGTTAAAACGTCGAATACGCGCATGGATATCCCCTTCCTGACCATCGATCGCGTGAGGCAGGCTCTGCTCTCGCGCGAAATTAGCGCCGGCGAACTGGCCGCGGCGGCACTGCGTTTTGCCGCAGCCGAGAATTCCAAGACCAACGCCTACCTCCACTTCTGCCCGGAGCGCGCCATGGCGGCGGCGCGGCGCGTGGACGAGCGGATCGCGCGCGGCGAGGATCCGGGGGCGCTGGGCGGCGTGCCGATCGCGGTGAAAGACGTCATTGTCACCAAGGGCGTGAAGACCACCTGTGGCTCGCGCCTGCTGGCGGAGTACATCCCGCCCTACGATGCCACCGCGGTAGTCCGCATCGAAGAGGCCGGTGGGGTGATTCTGGGCAAGACGAACTGCGACGAATTCGCCATGGGATCGTCCACCGAGAACTCGGCGTTCGGACCGGTGCGCAATCCGGTGGCGCTCGATCGGGTGCCGGGCGGATCGAGCGGTGGCTCGGCGGCGGCGGTGGCGCAGGGCACGGCGGTGGTATCGCTGGGGAGCGACACCGGCGGATCCATCCGCCAGCCGGCGTCCTTCTGCGGCGTGGTGGGGGTGACGCCGACTTACGGACGGGTATCGCGGTACGGGCTGACGGCCTTCGCCAGCTCGCTCGATCACATCGGACCGTTTGCGCGCAGCGTAAGGGACGCGGCGGCCTTGCTGCAGGTGATCGGCGGGCGCGATCCGCGGGATTCCACGTCGGCGGAGGCTCCAGTGCCGGATTATGCCGCACACCTGACGGGCGACGTAAAAGGCTTGAAGCTTGGACTGCCCGTCGAGTATCTAAAACAACTGACGAGCGAAACCGGCGATCTGATTGCACGGGGTGTGGACCAATTGAAGGCCCTGGGATGCGAGGTGCGCGAGATCGGTATGCCGGCGACGGAGTACGCCATCGCGTGTTACTACATCATTGCTACGGCCGAGGCGAGTTCCAACCTGGCGCGCTATGACGGCGTTCGGTACACCTTCCGTTCCACGGGCAGCGATACGCTGTCCGATATGTATCGCAACACACGCGGCGAGGGGTTCGGCGCGGAATGCAAGCGGCGCATCATGCTGGGCACTTATGTACTGAGTGCGGGATACTATGACGCGTACTACCTGAAAGCGCAGAAGGTGCGCACGCTGATCGCGCGCGATTTTGCCAACGCGTTTCAAGAGGTGGATGCCATCGTGGCGCCGGTTTCTCCCTTCCCGGCTTTCAAGCTGGGAGAGAAGGTGGACGACCCGCTGGCCATGTACCTCTCCGACATTTTTACCATTACCGGCAGTCTGGCGGGGATACCGTGCATGAGCGTGCCGTGCGGGAACACCGCCGAAGGACTGCCGGTGGGGATGCAAATTTTGACGAAGCACTTCGACGAGGCGACGATGTTCCGGCTCGCCGACGGCTTCGAAACTGCTCAGAGGAAAGAATAGGAGACTGCTATGTCATTCACACTACCGCCGCTGCCATACGCGCCCGATGCGCTGGAGCCGCATATCGATAAATTGACCATGGAGATTCACCACGGCAAGCATCACAACGCTTACGTGACCAATCTCAACAAGGCATTGGAATCCGCTCCGGCCCTTGCCGGAAAGACAATCGAGGAGCTTTTAGCCAATAACTGCGCCGTCGTGCCGGAGAACATCCGGACCGCGGTGCGCAACAATGGGGGCGGGCACATCAACCACTCCATGTTCTGGAAAATCATGGGCCCCCACGCCGGCGGCGCGCCGGTGGGACACGTGGCGCAGGCCATCGTCGGGACGTTCGGCAGCTTCGAGACGTTCAAGGAAAAGTTCAACGCCGCGGGCGTGGGCCGGTTCGGCTCCGGCTGGGCGTGGCTGTTGAAGACGGCGTCCGGCGTGGAGATTACCTCGACGGCGAACCAGGACAGCCCCATCATGGAAGGCAAGAACGTGGTGTTCGGCTGCGACGTATGGGAGCACGCCTACTATTTGAAGTATCAAAACCGCCGTCCGGACTATCTGGCGGCCTGGTGGAACGTGGTCAACTGGAAGGAAATCGAAGACCGTTTTAACGGTTAGGTTTGCAAAGAAAGACTTAGCCGCCGATGAACGCAGATAAACGCCGATAAGCATTTTGTGTTATCGGTGTTCATCGGCGTTCATCGGCGGCTAGAGTTCTTCTAAATGCAGAAATTCGACATCATCGTTATCGGGTCCGGACCGGCCGGCCAGCGGGCAGCCATTCAGGGCGCCAAGTGCGGCCGCCGCGTGACGGTGATCGAATCTCGCGAAATCGTGGGCGGCGCCTGCGTCAACACCGGCACCATTCCCAGCAAGACCATGCGCGAGGCGGTGATGCACCTTTCGGGGTTCCAATACCAGGGGATCTACGGCATCAACTACCGCGTCAAGGAAAAGATCACCATGGCGGACCTCGGCTTCCGCGTCAACCAGGTGATCAAAACGGAAGTCGACGTGACCCAGGCGCAACTGTCGCGCAACGGGGTGGAAGTGATCACGGGGCGGGCCAGTTTTCTGGACCCGACGCACGTGCGCGTGGAGAACTCGCGCGGGCAGAGCGACCTGGAAGCGCCCATCGTCATCATCGCCACCGGCGCCCAGCCGGCCACCAGCCCAACCGTTCCGCTCAACGGGCGCACCATTGTCGATAGCGATCAGATCCTCAACATCCCGGAGATTCCCAGGACGCTGATCGTGGTGGGCGGGGGCGTGATCGGGGTGGAATACACCTGCATGTTCGCGATTCTCGGCTCGCGCGTGATTCTGGTGGAGAAGCGGCCGCGCCTGCTGGAATTCGCCGATGCGGAGATGGTGGAGGCGCTCTCCTACAACCTGCGCGACCATCGCGTCACCATGCGCCTGAACGAAGAGGTCGCTTCGGTGGAAGACAAGGGCGGCGACGGCGTGGTGGCGCGCATGAAGAGCAACAAGATCATCTCCGGCGACGTGCTGCTCTACGCCGTGGGCAGGCAGGGCAACGTGGACGAGTTGAACCTGGCCGCGGCGGGCCTGGAAGCCGACAGCCGCGGGCGGATCGCGGTGGATGCCGAGTACCGGACCAAGGTGGCCAACATCTTCGCGGCCGGCGATATTATCGGGTTCCCCAGCCTGGCGTCGGTATCCATGGAGCAGGGGCGGCTGGCGGCGGCCAACGCCGTGGGGCTGAAGATTCAATCCAACCCGGCAACCTATCCTTACGGGATTTATACCATTCCGGAGATTTCCTTCACCGGGCAGACCGAGGAGCAGTTGACGGCGGCGGACGTTCCCTACGAAGTGGGCGTGGCCTACTACCGGGACACGGCGCGCGGGCAGATCCGGGGGGACACCAGCGGGCGCTTGAAACTGATCTTCCATCGCGAAACGCGCGAGATTCTGGGCGTGCACATCATCGGCGAAGGGGCCACCGAACTGTTGCATATCGGGCAGGCGGTGATGATTCTGAAAGGCACCATCGATTACTTCGTGGAGACGGTGTTCAACTACCCGACTCTGGCGGAGTGTTACAAAACCGCCGCATTCAACGGAATCAACAAGCTGATGCGGTTTTAGGAGGGCTGATGGGACGCAGCATCGGGGTGCTGGCCACGGGGCATCTCTGGGCGGGAATCGTGGACGGCGCCGCACTCGGGACCGTGAAGATGTATCCCGAACCCGGCCAGCCGAACATCGATCTGAGGAGTGTTCCCGCCCCAGAGATCGTCGCCATTGTGCGCGGCCAGGTCCGCGAACTGGCAAAGGAAGGCGCCATCGAGAGCGTGGGCGCGGGATTTCCGGGGGTGATTCGCGGCGGCGTGATTCTGGAATCGCCCAATCTGGGTCAGTTGAAGGGATTGCACCTGGCCGCCGAATTGCGCGCGGCGCTGAAGGCCGATGGCATCGACGTGCCGGTGGTGGCCATCAACAATGCCGACGCGCTGGCCGCGGGCATCGCCGCCACGCATGAATCGATGGATCAACTGGTGCGCGTGTGGCACCTGGGCGACGGCATCGGGTACGGGCGGCATCCGCACAACGATGGAGTTTGGGAGGCAGGCCACATGGTGGTGACGCTGGATCCCAAGGAGCGGTACTGCGGCTGCGGCGGGATCGGCCATCTGGAAGGCATCATGGGGCATCGCGCCATGCGGCTGCGGTTCCTGGATATGGAACCGGAGGAGGTTTTCGTGGCGGCGCGGCACGGCGATCAACGGGCGGGCGAGTTCCTGAAGCTGTGGCATCGGGCGCTGGCCGCGGGCACCGCGAACAGCATCCACCTGGACGGTCCGGGGCGCTTCTATCTGGCGGGTCCGAACGCCGATTTCGTGGATCTGCGGTTGCTCGGCGGATACTTGCAGGAGATGGTGAAAATGAGTCCGCTGCAAGGCAGCTACTTCCAGATTGTGCCGACCAGCCACGATATGGCGGTGATCGGCGCGGCAGTGGCCAGCCGCGCGCGGTAAAGGTGGGGCAGGCGCTTCCGCCTGCCAAGCTTCCCGCTTCACATCGCCTTGGACTTGATCCGTGAATTCGAGGACAATGGGTCATGGTCACACTCGACACGTTGCGGCGGGAAAAGAAGGCCGCAATCATGCGGCTGGCCGAAGTGCACGGTGCCCGCAGCATACGTGTTTTTGGGTCGGTCGCACGCGGCGACAACCAGGAGTCCAGCGATGTCGATTTCCTGGTTGAGTTCGACGAGCGGAGAACCTTGTTCGACCTGATTGGTCTGCGCTTGGATCTGTGTGAATTGCTGGAGGCTGAAGTGGATGTCGTGACCCCCGCCAGCCTTCGGTATGTTCGCGACGCTGTGCTGGCTGAGGCAAAGCCCATCTAGGCCCTGCGCCCCTGCGCCACAGACTCTTGTGCCATATGTTACGATTTGGCACCATAGGGCAGTTGGTCCATCGCAGCATACCCAGTTTTGCCCCGTAATTCAGACGTTTCCGAGGATCTATGCGCCGAGTTTTTGTCAACCGTACTCTTCTGGCCGTACTCTCGCTCACCGTGCTGGCGGGCGTGCAGGCGGTCCACTCCCAATCCAAGCCGAAAGCGGGGAAGGCCGTGGCCGCCGTGCCGGCCAGCTATGGCAACGTGGACTCGATCAGCGAAGAAGAGATGAAAATCTACCTCTACTTTCTGGCCTCCGATCAGATGGAAGGACGAAACCTGCCGTCGCGCGGTCTCGATACGGCGGCGCTTTACATCGCCAGCCACCTGGCGGAGTGGGGGTTGAAGCCGGGAGGCAGCACGGCCAAGACGACCGGTCCGCTGCAACCCTACTTTATGCCGATGGAACTGGTTGCCAGGCAGGTGGTGCCGGAGCAGAGCAAGGCGTCGATCACGGCGCCGGCCGTGGCCGTTGGGCGCGGCGGACGCGGCGGCGGCATGGGCGGCGCGGGTGGTGGCGGAGCGCGCGGCGGAGCGGCGGCGCCGGCCACGCCGCGAACCACGGACTTTGAATACACCAAGGATTGGAGCACCAACGGTGGAGGAAGAGGCGCGCCGCCGCTGGAAGCGCTGGACGTCGCCGGGAACCTGGTTTTTGCCGGCAACGGCTACGTCATCAACAAGACCAAGATCAATCCGTACGAGGGCCTGGACGTGAAGGGCAAAATCGTCGTCGTGGCCGGACTGCCCGCCGAGTTGGCGGCGCAGCAGGCGGCGGGTGGGGGCAGAGGCGGACGCGGACGCGGTGGCGCGGACACCGCGGCGGCGGGAGAAGCGGCTCCCGGCGCGGCCCCGGCCATCGCCAATAATCCCGGCGCGACGCCGCCGAACCCCTTGGGCGAGGCCTGTACCGACTTTCTGACGCCGGAACAATACGCGGCGAAAAACGGCGCCCTGGCGGTGGTCGCCATCGCCAATTTCCAGCAACTCTCCACCATGGCCAACCCCAACGCGGCCGGAGCTTTCGGCGGCTTTGGCGGCGGCGGTGGCGGCGGGCGCGCGGGACTCAACGGTCCCAACTACCAGGTGCCCAAACTCCAGCAGTCGCCGGCGTGCCCCAGCGTGCCGTCCGTCACCGCGGGTCTGGCCATGACCAATGGTATTTTCCAGGGCGAGAAATTGAGCGCGCAGCAGGTATTCTACGGGGCCGGATCCAATGCCAAGCTGGATTCGTTCGAGTTGACCGCGGCGAAGAAGATCGGCTTGAAGGTGGCGGTGAAGAGCGAAACCAATCACTCGCAAAACGTGATCGGCATTCTGGAGGGCAGCGACCCGGTGCTGAAGAACGAGTATGTGGTGATCAGCGCCCACCCGGACCACATCGGGCTGGCCGCGCCCCTGCCGGACGGGCATAACGTCAACAACGGCGCCGACGACGATGGCTCCGGTTGCGCCGGTCTGCTGGCCCTGGCGCGGTCTTACGCGGAAGGCGCCGCCAAGGGCATACGGCCCAAGCGCAGCATCGTCTTCGCCTGGCTGGCGGGCGAAGAAAAGGGTCTGTGGGGCTCGCAATACTTCACCGAATACCCCTTCATCGACCTCACGAAAGTCGTCGCCAACCTGAATATGGATATGATCGGACGCACCAAGGGACCGGGCTTCACCGATCCGGACGCCACCCACGTGCTGGTCAACCCGGGCGAGATTCTGGTGGTGGGTCCGAATATCTCGAGCGACGATCTGGAGAAGACCATCGAGACCGTGAACTCCAGCTATCAGAAGATGACGCTGAATCATTTCTACGATGTGACCGCGCCCGACGCCACGCACGACAACCTGGGGCCGCAACCCCGTGGACAGCGCATCTTCTACCGCAGCGACCACTACAACTTCGCCAAAATGGGCATCCCGATCGCTTTCTTTACCACGGGACTGCACCCGGACTATCACCGGGCCACAGACACGCCGGACAAAATCGATTACAAACAGATGCAGGTGGTGTCGAAAACCATGGGCGCGGTGGCCTGGGTGCTGGCTACGCAGGCGGGCCGTCCGGGGTTGAATACCAAGCTGCCGGACCAGTTGGTGAAGGACATGAAAACGGCGAAGGATCAGAAATGGGGGATCATTACCCCGGTGCTCGCGCCGCTTCCGGGAATGCCGTATTAAGTGACCGCCGTCCCCCGGAACGTGAGAAGAGATTACCTGCAAGTGAAGTTGGCAGGCGAAAGCGCCTGCCCCACCTTTGCAGGCAATCGACCTGCCCGTGGTGGGGCAGGCGCTTTCGCCTGCCAACTTCATTTTGCGATCGCCGAGTACATCGTGAGGCCAGCCTCCGCCCCGCTTCCCGTACAATGAAAGGTGCCCATGACACACCTTTCGGGTTCGCTGAAATATCGCATCGTCCTGGCCATCGCCCTAGTCTCCCTGGTAGCCATGCTGGGCTCGCAGCCGGCGCCGCGCGAACAGGTGGGACCGCTTCCCGGCGGCGCGTTCCTGCTGAATAGCGGATGGCGTCTGGACCCGGTGGGCCGCCAGGTAGCGCTCGACACATTGCCCATGTCCACGGCGCTCACTCCGGACGGCAAGTACCTGCTGGTGCTCAATGGCGGATACCGGCCGCCCTCGGTCAGCGTGATCGAAACCGCGTCCGGCCGCGTCACCGGGAGCGTCCCGGTGGCCGATGGCTGGCTGGGATTGGCCATCTCGCCCAAGGGCGACACAGTCTACGTGGGCGGGGGCTCGAAAGCTTCCCTATTCGAATTCACTTTCGCCGGCGGCGTCCTCACCCCCGCGCGCACCTTCGTGGTGGTGCCCCAGGAGCAGCGCGGCAACCAGGATTTCATCGGCGACGTGGCCATTTCGCCCGACGGGCGCCTGCTCTACGCCGCCAACCTCTATCGCGACAGCGTCCTGGTGGTCAACCCGCAATCGGGCATGGTGATTGGCCAGTACAAGACGGGCCGCCGTCCCTACCGCATTCTCTTCCATCCCGATGGCAAGAGCTTCTTCGTCACCCACTGGGCCGATGGCACGTTGGGCCAGTACGACACCGCCGACGGCAGCCTGATGGGCCAGGCGGTGCGCGTCGGCGCTCATGCCAGCGACATGGTGTGGCGTAACGGCGCGCCGGACCCGGAGGCTACCCCCGCCTCCGGCGAAGCGCCGCCCTACGTGGCCCGCATCTTCGTGGCCGCCGCCAACACCAACAACGTGTTCGCGCTCGGCGTGACCGCCGCCAAGGCGGTCAACGTAGTGGAGAGCATCAACATCGCCATGACCCCGCGCGAACCCTTGGGCATGACTCCATCGGCGCTGGGCCTGAGCGCCGACGGCAATCGCCTCTTCGTGGCCTGCTCCGACGCCAATGCCGCCGCCGTGGTGGATATCGCCGAAGGGCGCAGCCGCGTGGAAGGCTTCATCCCCACCGGCTGGTATCCCACCGCCGTGCGCTCCCTGGCCAATGGAACCCTGGTCATCCTCAACGGCAAGGGATTGCGCTCCTACCCCAACGCGGAGAACGGCCCCAACCCCTCCAAGCGCCCCAACCCGGTGCATGCCGGCGAACCCTCGCCGCCCGCCGTGCAGTTCGTGGGCCGCATGCAGACCGGCACGGCGTCGTGGATCGAGCCCTTCACCGCGGAGCAGCTTACCGCCTGGACCGCGCGGACGCTGGCCAATTCGCCCTACCGCGACGAAAAGCTGGACCAGCAGAGTCCGCTTCCCAAGATCGAGCACGTGATCTATATCGTTAAGGAGAACCGCAGCTACGATCAGGTGCTGGGCGACATGAAAGAGGGCAATGGCGAACCTTCGCTGGTGCTGTTCGGCGAAAACTCCACTCCCAACCTCCACAAACTGGCGCGCGAATTCATCCTGCTGGACAATTTCTACGTGAACAGCGATGTCTCCGCCGACGGCCATAACTGGTCCACCGCCGCCATCGCGCCCGATTACGTGCAGAAGATGTGGCCCAACAAGTACGCCAGCCGCCGCATTCCTTATGATTTCGAAGAGCAGGACGCGGCCTCGCTGCCGCCCGCCGGCTATCTTTGGACCAATGCCGCCGCGGCCGGCATTTCCCTGCGCAACTTCGGCTACATGGTCAACAACAAGCCCAACGCCGCGCCCGGCGCCGAGCAGATCACCGGCGTGCGCGACCCGGTGCTGGCCAAAGTCACCAACCCCCTGTACCGCGGCTTCGACCTCAATTATCCCGACGTGGAACGCGTCAAGGTATTTCTCAACGAACTGGCCGAGTACGAGAAGACCGGCAACATGCCGCGCCTCATCGTGATGCGCCTGGGCAACGACCACACCTCGGGCACCGCCGCCGGCAAGATCGCCCCGCTCTCCGCCGCCGCCGATAACGACTACGCCGTCGGCCAACTGGTGGAAGGGGTCTCCAAATCGAAGTTTTGGGCCGCGACGGCGATCTTCATCCTGGAAGACGACGCCCAGAACGGTCCCGACCACGTGGATTCCCACCGCTCGCCGGCTTTTGTGATTTCCCCCTGGGTGAAGCGCCACGCCGTGGACAGCAGCATGTACAACACGACCAGCATGTTGCATACTATCGAGTTTCTGTTGGGAATGAAGCCGATGACGCACTTCGATGCCGGCGCCCGCCCCATGACCGCCGCCTTCCAGAGCCAGCCCAACGCGGCCCCGTACGCCGCCGAGAAGCCGCGCATTTCTCTCGAAGAGAAGAACCCGGCCGCGACAGCCGCCGCGGCCCGTGCGGTGCACATGAACTTCGAGGAAGCCGACGCCAACGATGACGACGAACTGAACGACATCCTGTGGCGCGCCATCCGCAAAGACGCGCCGCCCCCTCCTGTGCGCAGCATTTTCGGACGATAGGTATATTGTGTAGGCTCCACTGACAATGCCTCGAATCAACCTGTGCTTCTTATGGCACATGCATCAGCCGTTTTATAAGGATCTTGCTTCCGGCGAGTACAAGCTCCCCTGGACGCGCATGCACGCGCTGAAAGACTACTACGGGATGGTGCGCATCCTGGAAGAATTCCCCAGCGTGAAGCAGACCTTCAACCTGGTGCCCTCCATGATGGCGCAGGTGGAAGAGTACGCCGCGGGGCAGGCCCGCGACCCGTTTCTCGATCTGGCTCTGAAACCGGCCGAGAATCTGACAGCCGACGAGCGCGATTACCTGCTACAACACTCGTTCTACTCCGATCCGGCGCACATGATCTACCGCTACCCGCGCTACGGCGAGCTCTTCGATGCGCGCAACGCGCAGAAGCGCTCCGGATCGCGCAGCCTGTTCAGCCCCCAGGAACTGCGCGACGTGCAGATGTGGTCGCAGCTCGCCTGGTTCGACGAAGAGTTCCAGCGCGACGACGCGGAGGTGCGCGCCTGGATCGAGCGCGGCCGCAACTTCACCCTGGACGACCAGCGGCGCATGGGCGAG